>CAZAGS010000261.1:0-1511 GCA_964484955.1 uncultured Tissierellaceae bacterium | reverse complement strand
TAGGTAGCCAGGTTCCAAATGAGGAATTAGTTAAACAAGCAATAGAACTAAATGCGGATGCCATATTAGTATCCCAAGTAGTAACTCAAAAAGATGTACACATTCCAAACTTAACAGAATTAGTAGAATTACTAGAAGCAGAAGGAATAAGAGACAAGGTAATTCTAGCCTGTGGTGGTCCAAGATTAAGCCACGAACTAGCCAAGGAACTGGGCTATGATGCAGGATTTGGATCAGGTAGCTATGCTGAAGACGTAGCCACATTTGTAGTAACTGAAATGGCGAAAAAATAGTAAAAAAGAGGCAGATTGTTTGCCTCTTTGTTTTTTAGCTATTTACTTTGCAAATATCAGACTTATTTGCTACAATATGGTAAATGGAAGAAGTAACTATAAACTATATTTACTTATTAGATCTGGGAGATGATTTTATTGAGAGATAAATATGATAATTTAGAGATTTTAACCAATCAATTAAGCATGGGAGATAATGAGATCAATAAGATTGTTATTGATACTATAATGAATAATTCACAGGATACTTTTTATTTTAAGGATAGAAACTCTAGAATTATAATAAGTAGTAAAGCCCATTCGATTTTGTGGGGGGAAGAAGATCCTAAAAAAGTCATAGGAAAATCTGACTATGATTATTTTCCAGAAGAGTTTGCTAAACAAGCTTTTGAAACAGAACAAGAGATAATGAGAACACAAACTCCTAAAGTAGGAATAGTAGAGCAGTTAATAAAAGAAAATGGAGATGTAATATGGTTATCAGCATCAAAATATCCACTATATGATGGGGAAGCCAATGTTATTGGTACATGGGGAACATCTCGAGATATTACAGCTTTAAAGGAAAGTGAGTTAGAACTAGCCAGACTTAATGAGTCATTAAAGGAAGCCAATAGAAAACTTAAAATTCTAACATCCAAAGATAGTCTTACTGGCTTATATAATCATGGACACTTTATTGAAGAAACAATAAAAACTTTTGACCTATTTGCAAGAAGAAAAAACAAAAATCCAAAACAGTCCTTTTCATTGATTATCTTAGACATTGATAATCTAAAAATTGTAAATGATACATATGGACATTTAATGGGGGATTATTTACTTACATATATTGCAGAGATTGTCTCCAAAAGAGTAAGATCTAGTGACAAGTTTTTTAGAATTGGTGGAGATGAATTTGGCCTATTATTGCTAGATACAAATTTAGAAGATGCAAAAAAGATAGCTGAAGATATAAGAGAAATTATTTCCAATACAGACATCGAATTTATGGGTAATCAAATAAGAACTACTATTAGTATAGGTGTATCTTCTTTTAATGAAGCGGATAGCATTGAAGAAATGATACATTTAGCTGATGGAAGACTATACCAATCTAAGAGGCAAGGTAAAAACAAGATATATTAATAGAAAATAAAAGTTCCAACTTTGAAAAACAAAGTTGGAACTTGTTTTATTTATGGTACTAATATTTCCTGACCTGGGAATATTAGATGT
>CAZAGS010000260.1:0-1537 GCA_964484955.1 uncultured Tissierellaceae bacterium | reverse complement strand
CCATCCTTAACTTGGTTAATTATTGCTGATTTAACTGCGTCTCCATTTTCATCTAGTGTAATAATACCTGTTGCTCCTACAAAATCTGTAGTAGCTGCAATCTTATCTCTAATAGCTATTGGATCAGCTACACCAGCTTTTTCTATAGCATCAATTATTACCATATATGCATCATAACCAAGTGCTGCAAATGCATTGGCTTCTTTACCATATTTTGCTTTATATTCTGCTAAAAACTCTTCACTTGCAGGTGTTACTGGTGATTCTGAAGTAAAGTGTGTTGAGTAAACTACGCCTTCAACTGCTTTACCACCAACATCTAAAAATACTGGTGATTCCCAAGTGTCCCCACCAAGTATAGGTGTAGTAATTCCTAGGTCTCTAGCTTGTTTAATCAATAATGCTGACTCTCCATCATTTCCAGGTGCAAATATAACGTCTGGATTTAAAGCATTAATATTTGTAAGTTGAGCTGAGAAGTCTTGGTCTCCTGTGTTGTAGGATATAGTCCCAACTATACTATTAGCATCGCCTGTTAGTTTAACAAAAGCATCAACAAAATACTTTGAAAGACCAATTGAATAGTCTTGTTGAACGTCCTGAATTATGGCAGCTTTCTTAGCTCTTAAATCATTAAATGCATAATTTGCCATAACTGTACCTTGGAAAGGGTCTATAAAACAAACTCTAAAGTAATAATCATTATCTAATGTAACTAGTGGGTTGGTAGGTGAACATCCAACTGCTGGAACCTTACCAGTTTTAACAATATCTCCAGCTGCCATTGATAATGAACTACCATAAGAACCTATTATAGCTACAACCTTCTCCTTATCAATTAAACTTGAAGCCGCATTAGCTGCATCTACTTTTTCTGATTTGTTATCTAGTATAACTAGTTCTACTTTTTTACCTAGAACTTCTCCTATCTTTTCATGTGCCAATTTAATTCCTTCTACAGTCATTTCTCCACCTGCAGCATTAGCACCTGTAATAGGCTCAAATACACCAATCTTAATTACATCTGAGGAGGTTGCCCCATTGCCCCCACATCCTGCTAATGTTGACAATACTAATACAGCCGATAATAAAAGTAACAAATACTTCTTATTCATAAATTTTCCCCCTTCATATTTTATTATTGTTTAATTACCCTAATTATACTTCTAGTACTCATTAAAGTCAATATTCACACAATTCCAACAATAGAACCTTATTATTTATTTTCACTAAAATATAGCATAATAATTGTATTTTTGATATAATCTTCCATTAAGGGGGACAAGCAAATGAAGAAAAGAATACATATAATGATAATAGTTACTATACTATTATTAAGCAGCAATATTACATATGGGTCTAATATAAAAGTGGACCTAATAGATGTTCAGACAAGTGATTGGTATATGCCAACCATATCAAAACTAGTTAACTTAGGTGGTATAGAGGGCTATCCAGATAAGACTTTCAAGCCTAACAAGCCAATGACTAAAGCTGAGTTTGTAAAAACTTTAGTTACAAGCCTAGGTCTAGGAGA
>CAZAGS010000259.1:0-1542 GCA_964484955.1 uncultured Tissierellaceae bacterium | reverse complement strand
TAAATACTATGAAAATATGGAGGAATTGGATGAGTAAAGAAAGATTTGAGAATTATGGTTATACGGAATTTTATAAAAAACAAATACAAGAACTAAATATAAATGATGAGAATTTATTATCGGCAAGGATTATAGAGGTTCAAAGAGAAAAGTATAAGATTGTTCATGAGTTCGGTGAAAATTTTGCTATATTAAAACCTTCCATATTCTATAATGATGAAAACATTGTATATCCTACAATAGGAGATTTTGTTTTAGTTATGAGAAATCCTTATGGTGATGATATTATTTATAAAGTTCTTGAGAGAAAAAGCAAGTTTTCTCGTATGGATACATGGAACAGTAAGGAACAGATAGTAGCAACAAACTTTGACTATGTATTTATAATTACATCACTTAATCATGATTTTAATATTAAAAAGATGGAAAGATATTTAGCCTCTGCTTGGCAAAGTGGAGGAAGCCCTATAATCATTTTAACAAAGTCTGATTTATGTAATGATTATAGTGAATATGAAGCTGAATTAGAAAATGTAGCAATTGGAGTTCCTATAATAGCAGTAAGTTCATTTACAGGAGAAGGTCTAACGGAGCTTCAAAAATATATTAAACCATCAGGTACAATAGTATTTCTGGGATCTTCAGGTGTTGGTAAATCATCACTTGTAAATGCTATTGCAGGAGAAGATATCATGAAGGTTAATGATATAAGAGACGATGATAGCAAGGGACGTCATACTACGACTCACAGACAGCTTATTATGCTAGAAAATGGTACTATGATAATTGATACCCCAGGCATGAGGGAGCTTGGTTTATGGCATGTATCGGAAGGACTTAGCACAACTTTTAGTGATATTGAAGAGATTGCTAGTAGGTGTAAATTCAGAGATTGTAGTCATAATGCTGAACCAAAATGTGCAGTAAGAGAGGCAATAGGAAATGGAGAACTTTCTACTGAAAGATGGAACAATTATATAAAACTAGAAAAAGAAGTTAGATTTGCTGAGAAAAAAGAAAAAGTTAATATAATGTTAAAAGAAAAATCCAAGCTAAAAGAGATTAGTAAATTTCAAAAATCTTTGAAGAAAAGGTAGTTATAGTTCCACAACATCCTATAAATAAGAAGAGTAGGATATATAATAGCTATCTAAGATGAGCTCATCTTAGATAGCTATTATCATTATTTTGTCCTATTTAATAGTTTTTTGAATCTTTCAATTTCACGCATAGGTTCATCCACCACTTCACCAGTTATAAAACCATGATCTTCATTTAGTAGTGTAATCTGGCGTTTGACTACTTCTATTGCCTTGTCATATTGACCTAATATTTCATAGACTTGTGCCATAGATATAAAGGCATCAGTATATCTAGGCTTTTCTTGTTTCTCAAAAGCCATTTCATAATCAAGTATAGCTTCTGCATATTTTCCCAGCCTTACTAAACGGTCTCCACGTTGCAAGTATACTTGCCAAACTTCTGGATAATCTTTCACCCCTTGATTATATAAATCTATAGCTTTCTCTAGATTCCCAAGAG
>CAZAGS010000258.1:0-1566 GCA_964484955.1 uncultured Tissierellaceae bacterium | reverse complement strand
TATAATTTTCTATTTGAACAATTGAAATATGAAAGAGATAATGGTGGATACATAGTATGGGTCTTAGGACCAAGTGTAGTTTTTGATTATGATACTAGAGTATCATTAAATAAATTAACAGAAGAAGGTTTTGTGGATTGTGTATTAGCAGGAAATGCTATGGCAACTCACGACTTGGAAGGTGGATTTTTAGAAACATCTCTAGGACAAAATATATATACTCAAGAAAATATGCCTATGGGTCATTATAATCATCTTGACTTATTAAACGAAGTTCGAGCTGCAGGATCTATTGATAAATTTATAGAAGAAGGCAATGTAAAAGATGGTCTTATGAAGACTTTAATTGAAATGAAGATTCCATATGTTTTGGCAGGCTCCATAAGAGATGATGGTCCCTTGCCAGAGGTCTACGGCAATATGGATCAGGCCTTAGATGAAATAAAAAAACATTTAAATAAATCAACCCTTATTATAGGTTTAGCTACTTTACTGCATAATGTTTCTACAGCTACTATGGCATCTAGTTACAGAATTAGAAAAGATGGAACAATAACACCGGTTTATATGTATGCAATAGATCTAACTGAAAACATTACTAATAAAATTGGCGCAGCTAGAGAGTATATGGCATGTGTACCTATGATAACTAATGTTCAAGATTTTGTGGTCAATTGTGAAAGAGCATTGGTTGAAAGTAAAGGAGAGTCAAAGAATGGAATTTAAAATGCTAGAATATCATCATCCAAATTTTGCAGAAGAAAAGTTTGAAAATTCCCCTGATTGCACTTTTCTAGAAGTTGAAAAGGATGGAATATGTCCTAGAAGTTATCATGCCCTATCAATATATCCAGAATACTTTAAGGTAAATGGAAAATGGATATTGGCAACTGAAAGTAGAATGGATACTGTTTGTGTGGTAGATAATACCTTAGGAAAAGAAAAATTAGATACTAAAGAGTTTAGAAATCTAAAAAAGGGAGATAAGGTTGTAGTAGGTAGGACTGAAGATGGTTCAGAAGGGATATACGTTTGGACTGAGGGCTTTCTTTCTGAAGAACTAGTAGAACAAAACTTCTCTTTTAGGTCTGGGCGTTCTAGAGAGACAGCTTTTTCCATAGATTATGATAATTTATATAAAGTTTTAAGACATGAAAAAGAAAACCATGGATATATTACATTAGTAATAGGTTCAGCCATTGCTTTAGGAAGAGATTCTCGAAAAGCATTAGAAAATTTAGTAAGAAATGGATATGTAAATGCCATTTTCTGTGGAACTGAAACTGCAGCTTTTGATCTAGAAAAAGGCGTTTTCGGAACAACTTGGGGACAAGAAAGATTCAAAAGAGAGCAAAATACCAAAGAAAATTTATATGATACTATTAATTTAGTTAGAAAACATGGCTCTATTAAATCTTTAGTAGAATCTGGTAAAGTAAAGGATGGTTTTATTAAAGCCGCCATAGAATGTGGAGTTAGCGTAGTTATTCCGGCAACCATAAGGGACCGTTTTTCATTACCTGAAACTATTAATAATGTCTATGATGGGCAAGATGAAATGAGAAA
>CAZAGS010000257.1:0-1568 GCA_964484955.1 uncultured Tissierellaceae bacterium | reverse complement strand
GATTCTTCACCAATTTTTATCATTGAATCTACCATTGGTGGGAATACACCAACATCTTTTACACTTCTTGATAGTGGAACTCCTTTTCTGATTTGTTCTATACTGTCTACTAATCTATCTCTAATAACAACATTGTTAACGACATTTGATACTACTTCCATTGACTTTATAAGATGGATACCTGAATCCATAAGTGTTGATAGGGTTCTGGTAAATCTTGATGTGATTACTTTGGCTGTAGTAGTTTTAACTACAGGTAGTTTTAGTTTTAAGGTATCAAATGCCTTAATGCCACTTTCAGTTTTTAAAAAAGTAGCCATTCCAAAAGCTAATAATCCAACACCACCTCCATAAATATACCAATAATCTCTTAGTGAGTCACTTACATCTAGCAAGAATTTTGTTGGCCATGGTAATGGTACATCTGTTCCTTCAAACATTCCTGTGAATGTAGGTAGTACAAATATTAGCATAAATATTACAACTACTATACTTACAACGGCTAATACCATTGGATAAACCATTGCACTTTTTACTTTACTCTCAATCTTGTTTTCTTTTTCAAAGTGGATTGCCATTCTTTCCATTATTCCATCTAAGTTTCCTGAGACTTCTCCTGCTTCTACCATGGAGATTAATATAGAAGGGAAAATATTACTGTGATTTTTCATGGCTTCTGATAATGTTAAACCTTTTTGAACATCTTCAGTTATTATACCTAATGCTTTTCTTAGGGTTTTATTTTCAGTTTGCATTGAAAGTATGTCTAAACATTTAACTATACCTAGTCCTGCATTTATCATAGTATAGAATTGTCTACAAAATATAGATAAATCCTTTTTCTTAACTTTTGGAGCAAAGAGTTCAATTTGTGCCCCTGCACCTATATCTCTTTCTACTGATATAGGAAGATGTTTGTTTCCTTTTATCATAGCGATAACTTCTGATTCAGTACCTGCTTCAAATACACCATCTATTACATGACCATTTTGGGCTATAGCTTTATATTTGAATATTATAATTATCACCCCTTTGTTAAAAGTTCGGGCCAGCTCAGCTAGCCCCTACAAATGAAATAACAATGACAAATCTTTAATTTATAAATTTCTTCATTTCTTCTTGGTCTACTGCTTGGGTTAAGGCTATATCTTTTCTAATTAGGCCTCTGACATATAGGTCTATTAAAGAGTTGTCCATAGTTTGCATTTGTTGTTTGGCGCCTGTTTGGATTGATGTGTCTATTTGGTGTATTTTACCTTCTCTTATAAGGTTTCTTATGGCACCATTGGCTACCATTACTTCAAAGGCTGCTACTCTACCTTTATCATCTGCCTTAGGCAATAATTGTTGAGATATTACTGCTTGTAGTACTGATGATAATTGGACCCTAATCTGTTGTTGTTGATGTGGTGGGAATACGTCTATTACCCTGTCTATTGTTTTAGCTGCCCCTAAGGTATGTAGTGTAGATAAAACCAAGTGACCTGTTTCAGCAGCTGTTATAGCAATACTGATGGTTTCTAAGTCTCTCATTTCCCCTACTAGTATAACGTCAGGGTCTTGTCTAA
>CAZAGS010000256.1:0-1598 GCA_964484955.1 uncultured Tissierellaceae bacterium | reverse complement strand
GGTATGGGTGAAATTGGTAAAAACATTACTGTTTTTGAATATAAAAATGAAATTATAATAGTAGACTGTGGTATGACATTTCCAGAAGACGAAATGTTAGGAGTAGATATAGTTATACCAGATGTTACCTATTTATTTAAAAACAAAAACAAAATAAAAGGCTTATTTTTAACCCATGGTCATGAAGACCATATTGGTGCAATACCATATGTATTAAAAAAGTTAAACATGCCTATTTATGGAACAAGATTAACTTTAGGGCTATTAACAAACAAATTAAAAGAGCACAAATTAGAAAATACAGAGTTAAATGTTGTACAACATGGTGAAACTGTAGAACTAGGTTCCTTTGCTATAGAATTTATAAAAACAGGCCACAGTATACCAGATGCAGCAGCACTAGCTATTAAAACACCAGTTGGAATTATAATTCACACAGGTGACTTTAAAGTAGACTTTACACCAATATCAGGTGATGTTATAAACCTAGCTAGATTTGCAGAATTAGGGTCTCAAGGAGTATTAGCCCTAATGAGTGATAGTACAAATGTGGAAAGACCTGGCTATACCATGAGTGAAAAATCTGTTGGTAATTCATTTAATGATATATTTGCAAGAAGTAATTCAAGAATTATAGTAGCAACATTTGCTTCGAATATTCATAGAATACAACAAATTATAAATGCAGCAGAGGACAATGGAAGAAAAGTCGTATTATCAGGTAGATCCATGTTAAATACTACAACGGTCTCTTATGACTTAGGATATTTAAAAATACAGGATGGTACACTTATAGATATAAACGATATGAATAAATATGATAATAATCAACTTTGCTTAATAATGACAGGTTCTCAAGGGGAACCAATGTCAGCCTTAACAAGAATTGCAAATGGTGAGCACAGAAAGATAAGTCTTTTCCCTGATGATTTAGTAATATTATCAGCTACACCAATACCAGGAAATGAAAAGACAGTATCTAAAATAGTAAATAAATTAATTGAAAAAGGCATTCACGTAATATATGAAGCATTGGCAGAAGTTCACGTATCAGGTCACGCTTGCCAAGAAGAATTAAAATTAATTCAAGCCCTAGTAAAACCAAAATATTTTATACCGGTTCATGGAGAATATAGACATTTAAAAAAGCATGCTGAGCTAGCACAAGACCTAGGAACACCAGCTGAAAATATATTTATTATGGAAAATGGTAGAATATTAGAATTTACTGAAGAAAGTGCAAAGTTCACAGGTTCAGTACCATCAGGAAATATACTGGTAGATGGGCTAGGTATTGGAGATGTAGGAAATATCGTTTTAAGAGACAGGAAACACCTTTCAGAAGACGGTTTAATAGTAGTAGTAGTTACCATGAGCAAACAAGACGGAACAGTAATAGCTGGACCAGATATTATATCTAGAGGCTTTGTATATGTAAGAGAATCTGAAGATTTAATGGAAGAAGCTAAAAATATTGTAAAAGATGTTTTATTAGCTTGTGAAAAGAAAAATATAACTGATTGGGCTACATTAAAGTCAAATGTAAGAGATTCCTTAAGATCCTTCCTATACGAAAGAATCAAAAGAAATCCAATGAT
>CAZAGS010000255.1:0-1603 GCA_964484955.1 uncultured Tissierellaceae bacterium | reverse complement strand
AAGTCTGCAATAATATCATCAGCACATTCAAGCCCTACTGATAGTCGAACCAATCCTTCTGTAATATCAGATTCTAATCTTTCTTCAGGAGTATATGGTGAGTGAGTCATTGATGCTGGATGTTGAATTAGCGTTTCTGCATCTCCAAGACTTACAGCTAATGTACATAATTCTACTGTATTCATTAACTTTTTACCTGCTTCAATACCACCTTTAACTTCAAAGGCTATCATAGCACCTGGCAATTTCATTTGTTTTTTAGCTAGTTCATACTGAGGAAATGATTTTAGACCTGGATATGTTATAGATTCAACTGCAGGGTGACTTTCTAAAAACTCAGCAACCTTTTGTGCATTTGAACAATGTCTATCCATTCTTAAGTCCAAAGTCTTCATACCTCTATTAATTAAAAATGCATCAAATGGACTAAGGCTTGCACCAGTCATATCTTTTATACCAAATAATCTTACTTGGTTTATAAACTCTTGGCTACCTACTGCAAATCCTGCTATAACATCTCCATGACCATTTAGATACTTTGTAGCTGAATGAACTACTACATCTGCTCCCAGTTCTAGAGGTCTTTGTAGATAAGGAGTACAATAAGTATTATCCACTACTACTATACACTCTTCAACTTCATGTGCAATTTTGGAAATAGCTTCAATATCAGAAATAGCCATATTTGGATTAGCTGGTGTTTCTAAATAAACAATCTTTGTATTAGCTTTCATAGCCGCTCTAACATTTTCAGGATCAGATGTATCTACAAAGCTTACCTCTACTCCAAATTTTGATATACCATGATTTAAAAATGCAAAAGTACAACCATAAAGAGTTTTTGCTGCTATTATATGGTCTCCTGAACTAACCTTTGACCAAATAACTGATGTAATTGCTCCAATACCTGAAGCCATAGAAACAGCTGCCTCTCCACCTTCTAAATTAGCAAGTTTGTCTTCAACTTGTGTATTTGTAGGATTTCCAAGTCTTGAATAAATATATCCAGGTTCCTCTAAAGCAAATCTTCTACCACCTTGCTCTGCTGAGTCAAATATAAATGTAGAAGTTGCATAAATCGGTGTAGCTAAGGCACCAAATTCATTTTTTTCATATCCTGCATGTACTGCCCTAGTTGAAAAATCCATCTTATTTAACTTTTCTTTATCCATTTGTTTTGCCCCCTTAATATTAGTTAATCGTTTTATGCATCCATTGGTTTATCTAATTCATAATCCCAAGGACGTTTCTTTATTAAACCATCTGCAAATGGGAAATAGATTGATAATAGTGCTATAATTGCAAGTAATTGTTGATACCATAATAATGGTATTACTTGGAATGGACTTATAGCTCCATTAGTTGCGGCAACTGCTATCAATAGTTGAGCTCCATAAGGAATCATACCTTGAAATACACAGGAAAACGTATCCAGTAGTGATGCGGACCTTCTAGGATCTACCTTGTATTCCTTGGAGATTTCTTTTGCTATTGGCCCATCTATAATAATTGCAACTGTATTATTAGCTGTAGCCATATCTGTTAAACTTACCAGAGCTGCAATTCCAATTTCTGCAGATTTTGTATCTTTAATCTTGCCTTT
>CAZAGS010000254.1:0-1606 GCA_964484955.1 uncultured Tissierellaceae bacterium | reverse complement strand
AAGGCACACCTTCTAATTCAGCTCTAATAATCATATTCCCAGGAGATAGATCTTTATAAATTCCACAAGTTAGATCTATTAATCCTCCACGTTTTGCATAATCAAAGGCTTCGACTAAAAGTTCTTCCTTTCTATTTACATGAGTTGGTCTCATAGTTCTTATAGGAATTTCTGTTTCTTCTAAAACTTCATTTATTAAAGCTAAACCTTTCTTTCCATCACCCATGTGAACCACAACAATTCCAGCCTTTCCAGAAAGCATTCCAGCCACCCTTGCATCAGAAGCTAATCTAGCCAATTCATTTAGACTTATACTAGGAGATCTATGATCAGATACTGCAATTTTTACTCCAATAACTTCATCAATGAAAACTATATCTTTTTTCACAGAATCAGTTAAGGTTACAGAAGGATAATCATATGAACCAGTATGAACATAGACTGACAAACCTTCTTCTTTTAAAGCTTTAGCTTTAGCCACAAGATTTTCAACACTTCTAGTAGTTGAATCTGTCCCCATTAGTCCAATTACAGTAGTAATCCCACCTTCTACCAATTTAGAAAGTGTTATTTCTGGAACTCTTGTTTTAAAACTTGCCTCTCCGCCACCTCCAGTTATATGGACATGATTGTCAATTAAACCAGGTATAAGTTTTTTATCTGTTCCGTCTATAATTGTAATTTTTTCACTAAAACTTTCTATCTTATCTTCAATCATAGTTATCTTACCATTTGAAATCAATATATCCTTTATTCCAATATACTTTGGTGTATAGACTTCTATGTTTTTTATTAATATCATAATTTCACCTCTCAATTAGTCTTCAAATTTTTGTCCTTTTTTAGATGGGTCAATATAAGCTATTCCAAATCCAGTTATTGCAAATATTATAGCAAATACTATACCCATATAGTTTAAAATTGCCCACGGTAAATATTCTACTGTAGATACCCCTAATGTAGTAGACATATACGCACCTGCTGCCGACCATGGAATAAGTGGTACTAATACTGTTCCAGAGTCTTCTAGAGTTCTAGATAAGTTCTTTGGATGTAAGTTTCTCTTAACATAAACATCTCTAAATAATTCCCCTGGTATCAATATAGATAAATAGGAACTACCAGTTACAAATGCTACAGTAAAACAAGAGGCTATAGTTGATAAGATAATCCCTGCAGTTGTCTTTACTCTTTTTAATAAAGCTTCAAGTACCACATCTAGCATTCCTGAAACACTAATAATACCCGCAAATCCCATGGCACAAAATATAAGTACAGTTGTACTAGTTACAGATACAACCCCACCCCTATTTATTAAGGTCTTAACCATTCCAATGACCTCACCTTGATATCCAGTCATACTTGCATTAAAACCTTGAATTAGTGAGATAAATCCATCCTTAATTGTAAACCCTTGAACAATCATACCCATTACTATCGAAAAGAAACTAGTTCCTAACATAGTTGGTATAGTTGGCCATTTCAATAGAGACCCAGCTATTATTAGAACAACAGGTACTAATAGTAGTATATTCCAGTTAAACATAGCACTAAGTTGATTTTGAAGTGCTATTACTGTATCAGGGGTACTTGCTGACCCTGTTGC
>CAZAGS010000253.1:0-1610 GCA_964484955.1 uncultured Tissierellaceae bacterium | reverse complement strand
TCTTTATAAATGAACCTGTCAATAGATTGATCTATATATATATTATCTTCTGAAATAAATACAGCATCCATATCAACCAAGTGGATTACTTCTAGGTAATCATTAGGTTTAAATTTCCTTTTTCCACCGCCTTTAATTATTTCAGTAATCTTATTTTTAATATTTTTCTTATCTACATCGTTACTTGAAGTAATATCTCCATCTACTACTTCAAATATTACTTGATTATTATCTTGAATAAATTCTTCTAATAATAATTCTAAACTCTCTTGGTCTGTAATACCTTCAACTATAAATAAAACTACCTTTTTCCTAGCCAAAATCTATTCACCAGCCTTTCGAAAAGCTCTAGCTATTTTAGCTGAATTGGTTTTATCATATATAACTTCGTCTTGTCCTCCTAAAATTAAATCCCTATAATACATATCTCTTAAGTTATTATTAGTTTTTACATTTTTTAATTTAATGTATCTATTATTAGTATTGGTTGTTGTAAATACTAAATTATTTTTATTTAACACTTCCAATGGTCTTAAATTATGGGATGTGAATATTAACTGTCCTTTTCCCCTTTGCTCAAGTATTTCAAGAATCTCACCTAATAAATATTCAAATATCCCTGAATCTAATTCATCAATTAATACTGACATCGACTTATAATTAAACATAGCTATTAATAGATGAAGAACTGCCACTATTTTTTTTATACCATCTGATTCATATCTTATTGGAATTTCTATATCTTCTCTACATGAGAAAAGTTCTACTAATACTTCTTCTTCTCCAGATTTAGAGGTTTGTATTTTTAATTCTTTTAATTTTATTCTCAATTCTGGGATTATTTCACTTATTACTTTATTAGATGCTTTGAGGCTAGTTTCTATTTCATTAACAGCATCTCTGGGTAAATAAGTAGGGTTATCAAGGCCTATTGGCATAACTCCCATTGAAATATTTTCATTATTACTATAATTTTTAAAATTCATTGGTAATACAATATTCGCATCACTCAAAGCCAATCTTTTATTATCTATAATAAATAGATTTGAAACAGCATAGTGCTTTAGTATGCTTAATACTTCATATTCCTCTCCTATATCTTTAGACTTTTCATTTATTAAATCAATTAGTTCATCTGAAAAAATCAAACTTTTGTGATCTTTAAATTTCATTTTTTTATTAACTATAAAATCATTCTCATCATCATATAAATTCAACAATTCATCATTTCTATATTTTGGAAGTATATTATTTTTATTATATAAATTTCTAATTAATCCTTTCACTCTATCCCAATCATCACTAATATTGTCTTTATACCAATAATCTATTGACTCTTCTTTTATAAATGTATCATCATTATCTTTAAAAAGGTTTATTTTGTATTTTACTTTATATCTTTTATCACCATTCTTTATATAAAATAAGGAGTCTATCTGTGATTCATTTTGACCGTACATAATGTATTCTTCAATATCTTCCGGCAATGATTTTCCAGTAAACATATCTTGAATAATCCTTATAGCACTAATTATTGAAGTTTTACCTGAACCATTTTGTCCATAAATACCAAGGATATCTCCTATACCATCTTCTATATTTTCAATACT
>CAZAGS010000252.1:0-1614 GCA_964484955.1 uncultured Tissierellaceae bacterium | reverse complement strand
AGAATTAAAGAAGGCCTATAAAACCCTGGAGGTGTAAAATGGATAAAGCATTAGGATTAATAGAAGCATTGGGATTTACAACTGCAGTTGCTGCATTAGATGCAGCTAGCAAGGCAGCAGCAATTACATTAGTTGGAACGGAAAAGATAATTGGTCTAGGATCATCTGTTGGAGTCAATATATTAATTGTTGGTGAAGTAGCAGCAGTTCAAGCCGCTGTAGAAGCTGGAGTAGAAGCTGGAAATAGAGTTGGTAGGATCGCTTCTTCCAAAGTAATTCCAAGACCACATGATGAGTTAGATATGTTAATTAAGAAGTTTGGAATGAATCTAAAAGTAAAAGATCTATTAGAAAATGCAAAACCCCTAGAAGTAAAAGAAGAAGCCAAAGCAGTTAAAAAGGCAACAAAAAAATAAAAACAACTATTAAGGAGGATTTTATAATGAGTCAAGCATTAGGATTAGTTGAAACTAAAGGTCTTATAGGAAGTATTGAGGCAGCAGATGCAATGGTAAAGGCAGCAAATGTTACATTAGTAGCATATGAAAAAATAGGTTTTGGACTAGTAACAGTTATGGTTAGAGGAGACGTTGGTGCAGTAAAAGCAGCAGTAGATGCTGGTGCAGAAGCAGCAAGATCAGTTGGAGAACTTCATTCAGTACACGTAATACCAAGACCACACTCAGAGGTTGAAAGAGTTATATTAAAGCAATACGAATAAGAGTATTGAGGTGTTTTAAATGGTTACTACCAAAATTACTTCCAATATATTAAATAATATATCAAGTATTGTTTCCAAAACGGGTTTTTCTCACAATGGCAGAAAAGCCCTAGTGGTGTTTAATGGTTCCTTTTTAGAAGAACACCTAAGAATTGAAAAGCTTCTAAGCCTAAAAGAAAAAGGATTAGATATCTCTATAGGATTTTCTTTTATGGCTGAAAAGGTATTAGATACTGGAAAAATTATAGATAAAATAAAACCTATCAGAGTATATAGAGAAGAAGATATAGTAGACTTTCCTAGCATAGTTAGAGAATATGATTTTATCATAGGGCCAAATATTACTATGAATACTTTATCAAAAGTATCCCTAGGTATGATAGATAGCTTTATCCCAAATGTAATTTGGACATTCTTATACCAAGGCAAAAAGGTCTATTTGGATTATCACTCTGTAAGAAATTTTTTAGGGGACAGCACAAAATCAGGAGAAATACAAAATATAATAAATAACCACATTAAATCCTTAGGTAAAATGGGAGCAATAGAAATTACAGAAGACAATTATTTAGAAAAGATAGAGATAACTTCTCATAAGTTAAATAAAAGTACAAATACACAAAAGAACTTAAGTCAGGCGACCAATAAGAATAAAGATCTTATTACAGAAAAGGACATGGTTATGATTGCAACAAAAAGTAAGAACCTTGTTATAGAACAGGGAACTATAATAACCCCCTTGGCCAAGGATAAAGCTAGAGAATTAGGAATTAAAATAGAAAGAAAATAAAGGGGGGCTTGTTTTGCACTTAGGTAAAATAATAGGAACAGTAGTAGCTACTAGAAAAGATGAAAAACTAGTAGGAACAAAATTAATGATTACTCAGCCTCTC
>CAZAGS010000251.1:0-1620 GCA_964484955.1 uncultured Tissierellaceae bacterium | reverse complement strand
TTTTCATTAAACATTAATAGTCACCTCCAAGAAATAATTCTATAAATGGATTTAGGTAACCAGAGTCTTTTTTCGCTACTCCATCTAGTCCCTTACCACCAGTACGGGATCTTTTTACTCCACCAAATTTTCCAGCTTCTATAGTTGGGAATAGTCCTTCTTTTTCGATTTGAGTAAGAAGACTATGTGCATCTTTTAGAACTTCTGCCGCTCTTTTTTGGATGATTCCACCATCTTTAAATTCAATTTCATCTCCTAGGTTCTTAGCATTATTAAAGATATACTTTGCATTTTCAATAGACAAGTATCTATCATGAAGATGTGGTGTATGGATGGCTTCTGTTAACATTCCCAATAATTGAATTCCTTGGTTTGTCATTATTGATACCATATTAAATAAGGCATTTTGTATATGTCCTTTAAATATATTTCCTGTCATAAACTTGGTTGGAGGCATATATTTTAGTGGAGCTTTAGGGAATATTTCTCTTGCCATTTGAGCTTGAGCCAATTCTAATAAAAAACCATTTTCTACTGATGGATCCATTTCAAAGGCATGGCCTAATCCCATTTGCTCTTCAGGTAGTCCAGCTCTTAAAGCAAATTGTTCGTTAATAAATTGAGAAGCTAATACTGTGTGAGCTGCTTCTACTGCATCATCTGTAGTCAGGTAGTTGTCTTCTCCTGTATTTATAATTATTCCTGCAAATCCATTTATAATTCTTGAGAAATATTGGTCAACAAGAGTTCTTTGCATATTTATATCTCTAAAAAGAATTCCATATAGGGCGTCATTTAACATTACGTCTAATCTTTCTACTGCACCCATAGCTGCTATTTCTGGCATACATAGGCCTGAACAATAGTTTGTTAGTCTAATATATCTGCCTATTTCTTCTCCTACTTCATCAAGTGCTGCTCTCATTAATCTAAAGTTTTCTTGTGTTGCGTAAGTACCACCAAAACCTTCTGTAGTTGGGCCATAAGGCACATAGTCCAGTAGTGATTGGCCTGTAGTTCTAATTACTGCAATTATATCTGCCCCTTGTCTAGCTGCAGCTTGAGCCTGAACAATATCTTCATAAATATTACCTGTAGCAACTATTACATAAAGATATGGTTTGTCTCCCTCTGATAAGGTTTCAACTAGATACTCTCTTTTTTCTCTAATGGCTTTTATCTTATCTACTGATGACTTTGCAATTTCATATATTACTTCTTTAATCTTATTTTCATCAGCTGCTGGAATTTTTGTTATATCCATTTCTCCTATTGCTATTTTTTCTGCTATTTCTTGAGGACTAAGGCCAGTATTAATCATGGCATTTCCAATCCAATAAGCAGCCCCTCTCTCTAATCCTCCACCTTCTTTAATATTATCAACTACAACATTTGGCAATGGTTTCTCTATCTCATCCACTCCATCAATGCCAAGTAGTCTTACTATTGTACGCTCTGTGGAAACTGTAGTATGGTCATCTATAAACTTTTGAACATCATTAGTAATATTTTTTGCTGCCATACGAGATTCATCTATTAGTTTTTGACTTAAATTTAGTTTTGACATTATTTCACCCTTTCTTGGTAATTTAAAACAGTGGGGACTGTCCCCAGTGTTTA
>CAZAGS010000250.1:0-1665 GCA_964484955.1 uncultured Tissierellaceae bacterium | reverse complement strand
GGATTAGAAGGCAAGCCAAGTGATAGTTATGCTATAGGCTATACCTTATATACATATCTAAAAAGTATGGGAGAAATCACAGGAATAGATGAAAGTTTAAATATCTTAGCTTTTGAAGGTGTTGTTCCTTCTGAGAAGACTATAGCTGATGGTTCGTACTCATTAACCGATGGATACTATGCTGTAGTACGCAGCGATTTGCCACAAGATCATAGTGCTAGGAAGGTTATCAAATGGTTGAAATCTGAAGATGGCAAGGCAAATATAAGAAAATTAAGACTTATACCTAAGGAATAGGGGTACAAATTATATAAGATAAATTTTGGAGTGATTGTAATGTTTATATTTCTTTTAATAATGAATTCTATAATTCCTATTATGATGATTTCATTCGGATTACTATGGAAGAATAATCCGCCTCCAGGTATAAATTGGGTATATGGATATAGAAGCTCTATGTCAATGAAGAATGCTGAAACATGGCAATTTGCTCACAAGCATAACGCCAAGATTTGGCGTTGGACAGGTGCCATCTGGTTAGTGGTTTCTATTATTCCCATGTTATTATTTAAAAATAATTATGAGAATATATCTATATGGGTTACCTATATTGGATTATTGATAATGATCTTATCACTAATACCAACTGAGATTGCTCTTCGTAGAAAATTTGATAAAGAAGGGAAAATTAAATAGGCGATGATATCTTGTTTCTAATACATTGAATTAACTGACAACTTAAAAATAGTTTGATATACTGTAGATACAAATATTGTACAGGAGGGATTTTATGGCTAGAGACCAATTGCAGACTTTAACTGAACCGATGTATTATATTTTATTAAGTTTATATGAAGAAAACTATGGTTACGAGATTATGGAAAGTGTTAAGGAAATTAGTAACAATAGAGTCGAAGTAGGCCCTGGTACCTTATATCCTATATTGGGCAGGTTTGAGAAAGAAGATATTATTAAGTTAGTTTCATCTGAAGATAGAAGAAAAAATTATATAATAACAGAGCTGGGGAAAGAATTAGTGGAAGAAGAATTAGTCAGACTAAGAAAACTAGTAGCAGATGGAGACCTATATTCAACAAGAAATGAAGATCTTAAAGAAGAGGAAAAAATTGAAGAAGTAAAAGAGAAAGAAGTGGTATTTAAAAGACCTAAAGATGAATTCTTCTTATATTAATTGCATTAAAAATCTATAATAGTAGGTGATTAAATGTATAATGATGTTAATAATCAAATATATAATTTAAAGGAAAGAATAAGAGTTAAAGAGAAACTTGAAAGTTTACAATATATGGCTACTTCGGAATTAGAGAACAAGTTACATTACAGAGATGAATTATTGAAGATTTTAGAGAAGGAAGAAAAAGACGTAATTAAATTGGAAACTACAGGTATTAGTTCATTATTTCTATCATTGATTGGTAAGAAGGAAGATAAGTTAGACAAAGAAAGAGAAGAATATCTTACAGCTAAAATGAAATATGAAGAATGTCTGGAATCTATTAGAGAATTAGAGGCTGAAATTCAATATGCAAATATAGAGCTAAAAAAGTATAGTAATGCTAATGAGGACTATTTGCGAGCAATTAAAGATAAAAGACAAATAATTTTAAAAGAAGATAGTATGGAAAGCAAGCAGTTAAAAGAAGG
>CAZAGS010000249.1:0-1706 GCA_964484955.1 uncultured Tissierellaceae bacterium | reverse complement strand
CTAGTTTCATTAATAATTCTATAGATAATATTTCCTTACCACCATCAGCAATTACCTCATCCCCAACCTTAGGAATGCCTACAGCTACTGCTATATTACCCCTTTTAGCCATTTTCTTTCTAAAATCAGTTTTTCTTATAATTCCTATTATAGTCATACCCATAGCCGTTTGACATACTGGTATATTTTCTTCAGTAGTTCCTGTAATAATCTTATCTTCAGCTAGTTTTAAAGGTTTTATGGCCTTTTTCACGCCTTGAATTATTCTTTTTCCACTTGGATCCATTTCTACTGCAAGTGCATTAACAACTGTAATTGGTTCTGCACCAATAGCCAATATTTCCATTAAGGCTACCTGGGTTGTATAAAACCCAACAATTTCAGGTTCTACTTTTACCACATCAAATTCTTTATTACCTATTCCCCCACTTGAGTCACAGGCAATTGCCATGATTTGATCCTCATTAATATAGATTAAAGTTAAATCCCTAAACTTTGTTATTTTCATATTAGGACTTCTTTATTTTACTTATGGATTTATATACAACTTGTGCTAAAAATACATTAACAATAGAAGCTAGTATTAAAGGTAGGATTATAGCACTAAATAGTGGCCACCCGTTAAATGGCAGACCTAAAACTTTTGAAGCTGGTACAGCCAACAATGCTGCAAATGGTCCATTCAAAACTACACCAACAATAAATGCAGGTATATTTCCTAACTTTTCATAGGTGATTCCAAATACATAAATTACAAATGCCATTACAAGCATTAAAAATAAGTGCATAGGCAATGACATTGGAAAGCCACTTGTAAGAGCTGTTAATAAATGGCCCAAAGCCCCTACTAA
This sequence comes from uncultured Tissierellaceae bacterium, assembly GCA_964484955.1. Classification (GTDB taxonomy): domain Bacteria; phylum Bacillota; class Clostridia; order Tissierellales; family Tissierellaceae; genus CAYZDC01. The sequence goes on along the minus strand of CAZAGS010000249.1, from coordinate 855 downwards.
AGCTCCCGCACCTGGTCCTAAGAATAATGCTGCGAAAAAACCTGGCATTGAATCTAGTGCGATTGTGCCACTAATCTTAATAAGTGCCCCTACTGCAGATAATGCTATTAACATTCCTCCATAGCTTAGTTTTGTAATATTACTTCTGCTTTCATCTCTGATCATTTTTAGATTCTCCTTGTAGTTTTCATTAATAATATTTTAACACATAAAGCAAAAAAAAGACACCCAAGGCATCTTTTTAATCTGTGTATGAATGTGCAATTCTACTAGCTGTAGCTGCAGCAAGTGCAGCAACTAAGTCATCTAAGAAGGTATTACATTGTACATCTTTTTCTTCGTCTAGTTTTTTAATTATCCCAATTTTTTCCTTATCTAAGAATCCATAATTGGTAAGGCCTATTGTGCCATAAACATTGACTATAGATAAAGGTATAATTTCATCTATACCAAATAAGCCTTCATCTTCTTCTACTATACTTTGAAGTGGTTCTGGTAATTGTTTTTTGTCGGCTAATTCATCTAATGCAATCCCTGTAAGTATTGCATGAACTATTTCCCTTTTCTTAAGTACGGATTTCAAGTTTTCTATACAAAATTCTAAAGTTAAATCAGGATAATATTGTTTTTGAAGAAATAATACTAATTCTCCTATATCTTCTAATTCAACCCCTCTTCTATTTAACATTTCAATAGCTTCTCTAGTCAAATCTTCCATATTATATTTGCTCATATTTTCACTCCTCATTTTATAATACATAAATATTAGATACCCCTTTATTATTATATTAAGCAAATTGTAACTTGGTAAAAATTACTTGATAAATTTTAGATAATGGTATATACTATAGGAAG
>CAZAGS010000248.1:0-1710 GCA_964484955.1 uncultured Tissierellaceae bacterium | reverse complement strand
CCTAAGTTAACTTTCCTCTACAGGAAATTTCAATTTCTTCAACTAGCTCTTCTTTTGACACAAGATAAGCTTTTTCATATAAGTTGCAAACTGGACAAATATGATTTGGTATAATTTCTACTTTGTCACCAATTTGAACTTGCTCTCTAAATTTCTTATCATATATTATTGCATGTTCATCAAATACTGCATGAATATAAACATTATCAAATCCTTTTATATAGCCAAGACCTTTTGTTGCACTAAATCCCTTTGTTCTAGTTTGGGCAGTTAAGCCCTTAGCCCCTACATCTAATATAACCCTTTCTTCAGTAGGCCTACTAATTATAGTAGCTAATACTGTTGCAGCACACCTATCATAGCTTTCTATTGCATTAGCTTGGGCTGCATCCATGAAAATATAAGTACCTGGTCTAATTTCAGTAATACCATCTAAAATGTCAAAATCATGCATGGTTGATGGTGTAGAACCAATACTTACAACTTCCAGTTTACACCCTAGTTCTTCAGCAATTTCAGCAAATCTTAGTGTTCGTCTTTGACTTGCAAAATATATTTCCCTACAATCCTCTATATCCTTGGCTGCATATGAATGACCTTCATGTGAGAATATGCCTTTTAAATTAACATTATTGCAAGTCTTAATATAATTAACTAGAGAAATAAAATCCTCTTCTTCTATAATTCCTGACCTATTCTCACCCACTTCAATTTCTATTAGAACCTCAGCCTTTTTATCTTCTCCATCAAAAACCTTTTCTATTGCCTCTACATGTTCAATACAATCAATGCCAATATAAATGTTGATACTTTGTGATAGTTTTTTTACCCTTTCCAGCTTTTTCACTCCAACAATTTGATTAGCTACGAAAATGTCATCTATTCCATTTGCAGCCATAGTCTCTGCTTCTCCAACTTTTGCTACAGTTATTCCCTTAGCACCTGCATCTCTTTGGACCTTTGCAAAATATGGCATCTTATGTGTTTTAGTATGTGGTCTTAATGCAACATTATGTCTGTCTGCATAATCTTGCATAAATTTTATATTATCCATTACTATCTCTCTATTAATAATTAATGAAGGTGTATCTAAATCTTTATACCCCATAATCTAAGCCTCCCTTTATTCTAGTATTTTGAAGAATTTTTAAAATGCAAATTATATATATTATCTATTCTTTTTAGCAAGTCTTCTAGAGTATGGCTAGCTGCTTTATTACAAACTTTTGCCTCATTTTCACATATCAAACACTTTCTAGGTCCTAATCCTAAGTCAGCTCTAGCTACTTGTTCCATATTAGAGTCAAATATATCTATATCAAATAATCTACCAAGAGGATGTTCAGTTTCTATTTTTACTGTTAGTCTTTTTAATTCTATTGGGTCAATGTTAACTGAAAAGTAACCTTCTGGTCCTGTAGATTTATTAATCTTTTCAATAAATTTTATATCATAATCTGCTGCTCTTAATGTATTAGAGATAGCTTCCATTCCCGCATCATGTATTTCTCTATATTTATCATTGTCCTTTATAGGACCAGGTATATTTAGAGTAAAGGATATTATGGGATTGTTATATTTTGAAATTATCTCTTCCTGCATTAAAGCTCTATCTTCCCTAGATTGTAAAATTTGAAAGAATACTTTATCGTCCAATATATTTTCACCTTTTTTCTTTACTTCCACAAAAGCCATCTTTGTTTGATTGCA
>CAZAGS010000247.1:0-1724 GCA_964484955.1 uncultured Tissierellaceae bacterium | reverse complement strand
GGTCAATTTGGTGTTGGTTTTTATTCAGCTTTTATGGTAGCTGATAGTGTTACTGTTATTTCTAAGGCCCATGGTAGTGAGGAAGCTTTTAAGTGGACTTCAACTGATGCAGATGGTTATACCATAGAAACTACTAATAAAGAAACTGTTGGTACTGATATTATATTAAAACTTAAAGAAAATACTGATGATGAAAATTATGATGATTATTTAGAAGAATACAGATTAAGATCTATAATTAAAAAGTACTCTGATTTTATAAGATACCCTATTAAAATGGATGTGACTTCCCATAGATTAAAGGAAGGTTCTGAAGATGAATATGAAGATTTTCTAGAGGAAAAAACTATTAATAGTATGGTTCCTATTTGGAGAAAAAATAGAAATGAATTAAGTGAAGAAGATTATGAAAAGTTCTATTCTGAAAAACACTTTGGTTTTGATAAGCCATTAAAATCTGTACACTTAAGTGTAGATGGTGCTCTTAGATATGACGCCATTTTGTATATCCCAAAGGAAACTCCTTATGATTTCTATACTAAAGAGTATGAAAAAGGATTGGAATTGTATTCTAGTGGGGTTTTAATAATGAATAAATGTGCAGATTTATTACCTGACTATTTCTCTTTTGTTAAGGGTGTAGTAGATTCAGAAGATCTATCCCTAAATATTTCTAGAGAGATTTTGCAACATGATAGACAATTAAAACTTATTGCTCGAAGAATAGAAAGTAAAATTAAAGACGAGCTTTCCCTATTATTAAAAAATGATAGAGAAAATTATGAAGTCTTCTTTAAGAACTTTGGCCAACAATTAAAATATGGGGTTTACAGTGATTTTGGAATGAATAAAGAAGTTTTACAAGACTTATTGTTGTTCTATTCATCCACTGAAAAGAAAATGGTTACCTTAGAAGAATACGTGGGTAGAATGCAAGAAGGCCAAGAGCATATTTATTATGCAAGTGGTAGCTCCATAGATAGAATTGATAAATTGCCACAAGTTAATTTTGTTAAAGATAAGAATTATGAAATCCTTTACTTTACTGATGATGTAGATGAATTTGCTATTAAGGTTCTTACTAGTTATAAGGATAAAGACTTTCAATCTGTATCATCTAGTGATTTGAAATTAGATGATGAAAAAGAATCAGATAATGAAGAAGATAATAGCCAATTATTCCTACTAATGAAAGAAGCTCTTTCAGGTAAGGTCAAAGATGTAAAAGGTACTAAAAGATTAAAAGACCATCCTGTATATTTAGCCAGCGAAGGCGAGCTTACTATAGAAATGGAAAAGGTACTAAGCCAAATGCCAGATGGTGCTGGTATGAAAGCTGATAAAGTATTAGAAATTAATACTAATCACAAGGTATTCCAAAGTTTGAAAAATGCAGAAAGTGATTCAGAAAAATTAAAGTTATTTACTAATTTACTATATAATCAAGCTCTATTAATAGAAGGATTGCCATTAGAAGATCCAGTTGAGTTTACAAATAATATTTGGAAGTTGTTATAATTGATAAAGTGATCAAAAGGGTCTGACCCCTTTGATCACTTTTCTTAATTATATAATGATTCTGGATAAGGTATTTCACCTTTTCCTGGCTTTATAAAATTATCTGTCCAATCTGGCATTGGTGGGTTTTTATCTTCTTTAAGCATTTCTTGCCACTTTTCATCTGTTAATCTTTCATCTGAAATAAATTCATGGAAAGAAAATAC
>CAZAGS010000246.1:0-1745 GCA_964484955.1 uncultured Tissierellaceae bacterium | reverse complement strand
AATCATTTAGTTTTCCTAATACCTTTTCTAATAATATTCCTTCACGTTTTGGATATGAATACAGCATACTCTCTTTAATGGCAATAGCTACAAATTCTACACTCTTTTCGATTGCACTAAGGAGATCATAACCATTAAGTATCTTACCTATTAAAACACTTGTAAAAGTGTCCCCTGTTCCTGGAAAGCTTATTGGAATATACTCACTTGTTACTTTCCAATACTTGTTATCTTTCTTGTCATAGGCTAATACATTAATGTTCTCAGGGCATTTAAAGTCAGCTACACTAGTAATAATAACTATTTCAGGACCTAAGTCAGCCAGTTTTCTAGCTAGTTTTTTTACTTCTTTTTCATCAATAACTTCTAAGTCTTCTTTTCCTAATAGAAATAATGCTTCTGTTAGATTAGGTGTAATAATATGAGCCTTTTTAATTAAGTCTCTCATCTTAACCACCATATTAACATCCATACTAGAATATAACTTCCCACCATCTCCCATAACAGGGTCAACAATTACCATATTTGAATCGGTTTTAAAATCTTCAATAAAATCCAAAATTATATCAACCTGACTAGGGGAAGCTAAATATCCACTATATATGCAGTCAAAGTCTATTCCTTCATCTTTCCAATGTTTCATATATCCTATCATTGAATCAGTTAAATCAACAAATGAACAGTTTTTAAATCCACCTGTGTGAGTAGATAGTATTGCAGTTGGGAAGGGGCATACTTGATGACCCATGGTTGAAAGAATTGGTATTATAGTTGTAAGTGCTGCCCTACCAAAGCCCGAAAGGTCATTAATGGCTGCTATTTTCTTTATTGGATTTTTCATAATCATTTCTCCTATCATAATAATTTACCATACATGTATGGGTACACTTATAAACATCTCGCCGTATTTATATTATAATATAGTAAGGTCAGTAAAGATAGTCTAATACAGTATATTAGAGTTAAAATTATTGCCAAATAAATAATTTGACCAATACACTTGTAAGACTATTTTAGAAATGTTATAATACACTTAATATTTTATAATAACTAACTTTTTACAATAAAGGAGACATCTTATGGAAAATAAAAATCATAAAATTATTAAATTGGCTCAAACTGCATTATTTGCTGCCCTATGTTTTGTATCATTTACATTTCTTCAAATAAAAATCCCCATTCCAGGAGGAGATATGACTTCATTACACATTGGAAATGCATTTTGTGTATTGGCAGCACTACTTCTTGGCGGGTGGTATGGAGGCTTTGCTGGAGCTCTAGGAATGACAATAGCAGATTTACTTGATCCAGTATATATTACTGTGGCTCCAAAAACCTTTGTATTAAAACTTTTTATTGGTTTAATAACAGGGCTGGTTGCTCATAAGATAGCTAAAATAAACGAAAGTAATGATAAAAAGTATATATTTAAATGGGTACTTATTTCCTCAATAGCTGGATTAACCTTCAATGTTATTTTTGACCCTATTGTAGGATACTTTTATAAATTATATGTTCTTGGTCAACCACAGGAATTTGCAGCAATACTAGCCAAGATAAGTGCACTTACAACATTTGCAAATGCAGTAGTATCTGTAATATTAGTCAGTCTTATATATAATTCAATAATTACCCCTTTAAGGAAATCAGGGTTTTTACTTGCTGAAGATTAAAGAGATAAAAAGCTCTTCTTGCTAAGAACTATTCTTAACAAGCAGAGCTTTATTTTGTAGCACCTAATTTTA
>CAZAGS010000245.1:0-1758 GCA_964484955.1 uncultured Tissierellaceae bacterium | reverse complement strand
ATTTCTGTAGCCAGTGTAGGTTGGTAACCTACAGCTGAAGGCATTCTACCTAATAGTGCTGATACTTCTGATCCAGCTTGGGTAAATCTAAATATATTATCAATAAATAATAATACGTCCTGGTTTTCTTCATCTCTAAAATACTCAGCCATAGTAAGGCCAGTTAAGGCTACTCTCATTCTAGCTCCAGGTGGTTCATTCATTTGGCCAAATACAAGGGCTGTCTTATCTATAACACCTGAATCTATCATTTCATGATAAAGGTCATTTCCTTCCCTAGTTCTTTCTCCAACACCAGAGAAAACAGAAATACCACCATGTTGTGTAGCAATATTATTGATTAACTCCTGAATAAGTACAGTTTTTCCTACTCCTGCACCACCAAATAGTCCAACTTTACCACCCTTAGAATAAGGTGCTATAAGGTCTACTACTTTTATTCCAGTTTCAAATATTTCTTTGGAAGTTTCTTGTTCTTCAAAGCTTGGGGCTTCTCTATGAATTGGTGCCATCTTGGCTCCCTTAATCTCTTCTTTACCATCAATAGTTTCACCTAAAACATTGAATAGTCTTCCAAGTGTTTCTCTTCCTACTGGTATAGTAATACTCTTACCAGTATTTATACATTCCATTCCTCTAACTAGGCCATCCGTTGAATCCATTGAAACACATCTCACAGTATCATCCCCAATATGCTGGGCAACTTCCACAATTATTATATCTTCACCTTTTACAATTTCAATGGCATTTAATAACTCTGGTAAGTATTCTTGATTGAAACGAATATCTACAACGGGCCCAATAACTTGAACAATTTTTCCCTTGTTATTTTCCATGTTTCCACTCCTCGTCTTTACTTAAGAGCTTCAGCCCCTGTAACTATCTCTGATAATTCCATAGTAATAGCCGCCTGTCTTGCTCTATTATAATTTAATTGAAGATCATCAATCATTTCTTCCGCATTTTCTGTGGCAGCTCCCATAGCAAATCTTCTAGAGGCCTGTTCACTGGATGCAGATTCTATTAAAGCTCCAAATATAGTACTTCTAATATATTCTGGAATTAAATGATCTAATACTTCTTCGGGGCTTGGTTCAAATTCAACCAATACATTAGCTCCTTCCTTCTTTTTACTTACATCTTCGGAAGGAAGTATTTTCATTACAGTTGGTTCGTAAGAAAGAGTTCCAACAAATTTAGTGAAAACTAAGTTTATTTCATCCACTTCTTTATTTAGGAACATTTCTAGTGCAGGCTTTGCAATTTTCTGTGCATCAGAAAAACTAGGTACTTCATTTATTCCTACAAAACTATCAACTATATTATAGCCTCTTCTTTTAAAATATTCTCTAGCTCTTACTCCTACTACAATTAAAGAAGCTTTATCTTTGTCATTTTTTATCTCTGATTCTGTTAGTTTAAAAATATTAGCATTATATCCACCTGCTAAACCTCTGTCTGCTGCTAATATTATATAAAGGCTATTTTTTACTTGCCTTTTTTCTAAAAATGGATGCCTAATATTATTGGCAGAGGCTAGAACACTTTGTATATTATCCAATACTGTTAGATAATAAGGTCTAGATCTTTCCAACTGTTCTCTGGCTTTCCTTAGTTTTGCTGAGGATACCATTTCCATAGCCCTGGTAATTTGCTTGGTAGAAGTAATTCCTTTTATACGTCTTTTAATATCTCTTGTTGATTCAGCCAAATTTCCACCTCCAACTTCTAAGGAGATTAGAAGTTTTTCTTAAAGTT
>CAZAGS010000244.1:0-1764 GCA_964484955.1 uncultured Tissierellaceae bacterium | reverse complement strand
AATAATATAATTGAAATAGCTCAATGTAAAGGACATTATGATGATAAGTAAAAGAGAAATTATATGGAGCAAAGGCCTCAAGAAAATTATAAGTAGACTTGAGGGTTTTGTTGTTTATAATTTAATAAGCATAAAAGTGAAGCAAGGAATAACCTGAATATATAAAAGAATTATGTATAAGGAAAATGGACTGTTATTCTAGAATACTCTTCCACCAAGGGGATAATATCAAACCACGGCATCTTTATTGACCTCTCAAGGCATACAGAAATTTGTTTTTTTTGTCCAATATAACTATTTAAAGGTAGGGAGTAAAATGGTAATTTTAATTTTTGGAATATCAAATGTTGGAAAAACTGTAGTAGGGAATAAACTTGCTCAGAAATTAAAATATTCTTTTATTGACATGGATGAAGAAATAAAAGAGCGATTTCAAATGACTATGGAAGAATTCATGAAGACTTATCCGTTCCAGCATGAGAGGTATAAAGTTAAAGGTAAAGTATTAAAAGATTTGCTTAATAAGAATAAAGAAGATACGGTTATAGCAGTAAGCCCCATTTACTATGCAAGAAACTTCAATTCGCTTTTAGATTTGGAGAATATAGTTGCAATCGAATTACAGGATTCGAAAGAACATATTTTCGAAAGATTAGTTTTTTCTGATGAAAACGACAATATTTACTGGGATGATGATTATAAAGAAAAGCACAAGAAACATTATATTAAGGAAATAGGTGAAGATATTTCATATGCTAAAGGAACGTTTAAAAAAATTAAATGCAAGTATTATATAGACAATAAGTCTGTTGATCAAGTTGTAGAAGAACTAATTATTGTAATTCAAAATTTGAAACAGAAATATTAATTAATAATAATGGACATAATATCTTTGAATAAAAAACATAAAATGGTCTATAAGTTCAAAGAGGAATCGCAGATATAGTCAATGATGATATTTAGCCAACGAACTTAGCAGCATCACCAGCAAATGTTTATAAGAAATCCTATAAAAATAATCAAGCTGTTAACTTAACCTTATGAAAATATCTTGCAGCAGGAAATAATTAAACTGATAATAGAGCAAAAAACGGTGTAGATAATCCTTCATCGTTTTTTTATTTGTGGTATAATTTAATTATACATATACTTGGTAGGAAAAATTATTATGTTTAATAAACAACAAATGGTTATTATGGAACTTGCAAAAGAACTAATATCTTATAATCTTGGTGATATTCAATAATCCAAAAACAGGTTATAGAGGGATCAAGAGATCCTTTATATTAATAGAATTCATATTATAATTACAAGTATAGGAGGAAATATTTATGAAGTTTGAAATGCCTAGTTTTACTTATCCGGATTTTTCAGATGTGAAATTTGACAAATCAAAAGAAGTATCCTTTTTACAAGTAGAAAATGATGGTATTGCACCAGATAACTATTATCTTACAACACATATGCCAACATTTTATTATTATAAGGACAAGTGGATATTACCTGAACATAATTCATTAAACTGTGTAGCCGTATTAGAAGATGATGATATAGTAATAAAAGAACTAAGAGAGCTTAAGGCTGGAGAGTTGGTAGTTACAGGTAGGTCTAGGGATGGGTCAGAGGGAATATTTGTATACAAAGATGGCTTTTCAGAATCTGTATATTATACACCAGGAAAAGCTGCAGAAACTTCTTTTTCTGAGTATTATAATTTTCTATTTGAACAATTGAAATATGAAAGAGATAATGGTGGATACATAG
>CAZAGS010000243.1:0-1764 GCA_964484955.1 uncultured Tissierellaceae bacterium | reverse complement strand
TCCAAAGCTAATAATGTATTCTGTGGTGCAGACTTGTCCCCACCACTATCGTGAAATAACAAGATATCCCCAGTTTTTATATTTTCAATAGTATTATTGACTATATAATCCACAGGGGTTTTTTCTTTCCAATCTTTAAAACTTCTAGTCCATAATATGGTTTGCAGATTATTAGATTTTGCATAATAATATGTAAATGCATTAAACATACCCCAAGGTGGCCTATAAAGATGTATATGATAATTAAAACTAGAGAAAATATCTAGGGATTTTGTGATATCTATTTTGGACTCATTAGGTGTCATTAACCAAGAGGATTTATGATTGTAGGAGTGGAGCCCAATGCTATGGCCTTGGCTTATTATTCTCTTTACTATATTTTCATTTTCTCCGACATTTTTAGCCACAAGGAAAAATGTCCCCTTTATATTATATTTGTCTAGTATATCTAGTAGTTGATTAGTGTAATCAATATTAGGGCCATCATCAAATGTTAGGTATATTTTGTCTGATTGAATATCTTTAATTATATTTGGATTAATAAGTTTGTTATATAAAGTTGGCAGAATAGTATATATGAAGAATACTACAAGCAAGGTAAGTGTTATTTTATAGACCATCTATTCCACCACTTTTATCATAATTTAGAATTAAATCCTCACAAAGATTTACAATATCCCTTGTACCATAATCGATTCTTATTTTCTTCATATTTGTTTTGATAGTTTCCAACACATATAAATTATCCATAAGGTCTTCTATTAAAGAACCAACATCGCTTTGATCCTTTATATAAATTCCTAGGCCATTATCAATTAAATATTTAAGATTTTCTTTTTCTTGACCTGGAATAAAATAAGGCACTATTATAGCTAAATTCATATATATAGCCTCTGTAATACTAACACCGCCTGGTTTGGTAATTAAGACATGTGAATTATTCATTAAGCTTGCCATATTATTATAGTAACCGTAAATAGTAACTTTACCTTCTTTAATTATTTCTTTATATTCTTTTTCAAAGTATTCCTTAAGTTTAATATTATTACCGCAGACAACACTTATATGAGTATCTCTTTGTATTTTACTAAGGGACTTCAAAGTCTTTTTCATTCCTCTTAGTCCAGAGCTTCCACCCATAAGTAAAATTTGAAAAGTATTTCCTATATCAGCCTTATACTTAATATTTATAAATTCTTCTCTAATAGGTATTCCATATGGATAAACTTTGTCTAAAGAAATATTCTTTTCTAGGAACTCATGATTTAGATCTTTACTTCCAGTGATAAAGGCATCTATATATGGATGTATATGATTTTCATGAAGTTTATAGTCTGTAATGATTGAAATGTAAGGGATATTAATAAGCTTGTTTTCTTTGAGATAACCAATAATTCCATTTAAGAAACTATGGGTTCCTATTATTAAGTCTGGATTTTCTAATTCTATATTATTAAAAATACTTTTCCTAGAAACCTTTATTAATAGGTTTAAGAATCTTTTATGATTAATTTCATTATCAAAACCATAATATAAATGTCCATATACAATAGGTATTTTACCAGTAATTAAATAGTTAAAATTAACAACAAACTTATCTAGTGCTAGATTAATTTCTTTCAAAAAATCAATTATAACAACTTCATAACCCTGTTTTACTAATTTGTTTTCTAAAACCTTGGCGCATTGAAGATGTCCTCCTCCAGTTGTAGTACTATAAATTAATACTTTTTTCATAACAACACACCTAACATAGTTTTATTT
>CAZAGS010000242.1:0-1768 GCA_964484955.1 uncultured Tissierellaceae bacterium | reverse complement strand
GAAATAGTAAGTACATCTATATTTCCACCACTTAGGATTGATACAACTTTCTTATTCTTTTCTTTTAGTTTCTTTGCTGCAGCAACAGCTAATATTCCTGAATTCTCTACTATTAACTTGTGTTTCTCTACAAGGATAAAAAATGATTCCATTAATTCATAATCTGATACTGTAATAATCTCATCCACATATTTATTAATGTATTCATAAGTCATATCACCAATCTTCTTAACTGCAGTACCATCTGCTATGGTGTTACAATCACAAATTTCAATAGCTTTACCCTTATTAATAGCTTCTATAGCACTGGCTGCTCCCTCCGGCTCCACTCCCACAATTCTAATTTTAGGATTTATCTGTTTGGCAGCTGATGCTATTCCTGAAATAAGGCCTCCACCTCCAATTGGAACTAATATTATGTCCACATCAGGAATCTCCTCTAGAATTTCTAAAGCAATAGATCCTTGTCCTTCAATGACATCCTCATCATCAAATGGATGAACAAACACATAAGCTTCCTCATCCTGAAGTTCACAGGCCTTTCTATAGGCATCATCGTAGGCTTCCCCATAAAGAACAACCTGGGCTCCATACTTCCTAGTTGCCTCCACCTTTATTAATGGAGCGTGCTCTGGCATAACTATTACAGCCTTGATTCCTAGCTTCTGTGCAGCATATGCTACCCCCTGGGCATGATTTCCTGCTGATGAAGCTATTACTCCCCTTTCTTTTTCTTCATCACTTAACTTCACCATTTTATTGTAGGCTCCCCTTATTTTAAATGAGCCTGTTTTTTGTAAATTCTCCGGCTTAATATATACCTCATTTCCTGATTCAAATGAAAATATATCACTATGTATTATCTTGGTCTTATTAATAACAGTTCCTAATCTTTCTCTTGCTTCCATAAAATTAAACAATCTTAACATTGGCTGCCTCCTAACATCAACTGATATAAATTTGCATAAAAAAAGTCCCTAGTATAAATAAATATACTAGGGACGAAAATATTCGTGGTACCACCCATGTTTACAACTGATTCACACCAGCTGACTTTTCAGGTCTAAGATATATGTATATATACTTTAACCCTAGCCATGTAACGGTGGCGATTCTCAATTGAGATTCCGGTCTTATTTACTCTGAGTGATCATTTCAATTCGACAGTTCGGGAGTGATTATTATATACACACTTTAATCCTGACTCTCACCATATGTCAGTTCTCTGTAATAAAGCTCCAGTATTTTTCTCTCCGTCAATACTTTTAATATTCTTTAAATTCTGTTTTTTTAATTAGCTTCTATCTTAACTTGGATTTAATAGTTTGTCAATAGACAATTTTTAAATTTTTTAAAAATTTATGGATTCTTTTTATTCATAAGTTCCCTTAACTATTACTTTTCCTTCATTTAGCATAAGTTTGCCATTGGCTAAAACAGATAATATATTCATATCTTTATCAATAATTAATAAATCAGCATCTGACCCTTCAGCAATTATTCCTTTCTTTGGATAAATAGATAGAGCTCTAGATACATTTGTAGTAAAAAATTCTAGTGCATTTTCTAAATCGAAATTTAATTCTACTACCATTGATTTTAACTCTTTGTATAAACTACTTACGGAAGATGCACCTATGGCTAGTAAATTTCCTTTATCATCATATCTAGACCAACTGCCATATCCATCTGAACTTACTGTGATGTTGTCTAAAGGCACACCTTCTAATTCAGCTCTAATAATCATATTCCCAGGAGATAGATCTTT
>CAZAGS010000241.1:0-1788 GCA_964484955.1 uncultured Tissierellaceae bacterium | reverse complement strand
TATATATTTCTACATTAGGAGTTTTTGATATAAAGCTAGGGGAGGCTTCTTTGGTAAGAGAGGCGAGCAGGTCTTATAAGCTTTTCAAGCTGTTTCAATACTTTCTTACCTTTAGAAATAATAAGATTCTACCAGACACCATAATAGATAATTTATGGGCTGACCATGAATCCTTTGATCCCCATAATATGCTGCGAGCCCAGATCTATAGGTTAAGACAACTATTGAAAAACTCACTACCAGAAGGTGCTAATGAAAAACTATACATTAGTATAAGTTTTACAAATGGATATTATTGCCTAGAAGTAGGAGAAAAGGTAACTATTGATATAGAAGAGTTTGAAGAATTAATATCCCTTGGTGACAAAATGAAATTAGAGGATATTAAAAGTTCAATAATATATTATGAAAATGCTTTGGATATTTATAAGGGAACATATTTAGAAGAGAATTCCTATGAACTATGGCTTGTACCTGTAAAAAACTATTATAGAAGTCTATATATCAAAACACTTTTTAAATTGTTGGATATATTAATAGACCAAGAAAGATATTATAAAATCATTGAAATATGCAGAAAGGCAATTGCCTACGAATCACAAGATGTGAACATTCATATATATTTAATAGAAGCTATGCTAAAACTAGGCCAAGTAAAAGATGCAATAAGCCATTATGAATATACTTCTTTTTTATTAAATAAAAAATTAGGTTCAAAGGAATTATCAGCTTTAAACAATATTGATAGAAAGATACAGAATCATTTGATTGAAAAAGGTAAGACTGATATAAGAAACATAAGGTTGAAATTAGAAGAGGAAGAGTCCAAAGGTCCACTATATTGTGAATTTGACCATTTTAAACTATTATTTAATATGGCAAAAAGGAAAAGAAACATTGAAGAAGAACCAGTTTATATTAGCTTAATAACCCTAGATGAAGATTTAACAGACAGCGAATTAAATCAATGGAAGAAGACCATGACAGAACTATTAAAAGATTCCCTAAGAACGGGAGATGCATTTACATTTTGGAATGAATTGCAAATCCTAGTCCTCCTTGAAAATGTACAGGGTGATGGAATAAATATAATAGAAAATAGAATAGAAAGCAAATTAGAAACACTTACAAAAGATAAGCCTTACCATATAAAAATAAAATCATCCACAGTAATGCCACAAACATCTTTGATATAATCAATATATAATTGATAAGTAACTCAAATATAATGCACCTATGTGTTTAATTAAAGTAATAAATGGTATAATATAGATAATCCTATTTCAAGGGGGTGGCATTAATGGAGTATCCTTCAAAAAATGATATATTCCTAAAATTTAAGGCATTGTATGATGAGAAAGACAAATTCATAGATTATATATTGATTGATAATAGTGAAAACTTCCTTAATGTCATCAATTATAAATCTAATCCTTTTCTAGGGAAAAAAATCTCAGAAATAGTATTAGATAATGAAAATGATATTTTAGATCTAAAACATCTTTATTATCATGCCATACCTAATACTAGGAGAAAATTTGAAAGATTTATTGAAGCATTAGAAACATGGTATCTAATTAATATTTATAGCGATGAAAAAGATTATTTACTCATATTTTATACAGATATTAATAGATATAAGAAGGGTGACAAAAAACCAGCTATTAAATCCTTTTATAGCTACGACAAAAAGGCAAAACGATGCATGTAATCTGTACACAAATAACAAACACATACAAAAGGCAAAACTATCGAAAGGTAGTGACGCAAAGCTATGAATCTAAAGCT
>CAZAGS010000240.1:0-1803 GCA_964484955.1 uncultured Tissierellaceae bacterium | reverse complement strand
ATTTAGGCAGAATAAAAGCTCAGCAATATTTCATGAAGGAATTAATAAAGCAAACATTAAAACCAAAGAACTTATTAAAATTGCCTAAATTGGCAGAAACATATTTTGAGAATGTAGAGACAAATATACCTTGGAGTGTTATTCTTAAAGGGGTAGCATCAGCTAAAAAGATAAATGTAGATGAAATGACAACAAGTACAGTTCCAGGAGAAGGAAAAAGAATAAGTGGTGTAGATTACTGGATATATTATAGAGAAGAAACAAAACAAATTGTCTTAGACATGTTTGGAGACTACTTAATAAATTAGTAGATAGAGGTGGAAAAATGAGACAAAAGAGAAAAAAGGAACATGTAGAGAATTATTTAAAAAGTACCTTTAGAGGGGACACCCTTTTTAGGGATATTTATTTAGAGCATAATGCATTACCTGATTTGAATCTTGAGGATATAGACACAAAAACACAGTTTTTGGGAAAGACTATTGACTATCCAATTATTATTAATGCAATGACTGGTGGAAGCGAACTATCTCAAGATATAAATCGTGATCTTTCTCGTTTGGCTAAAGAATTTAATATTCCTATGGCTGTAGGCTCACAAACCATAGCTGTAGAAGATGGAAGCAAAACTAGTTCTTTTAAAGTTGTTAGAGAAAATATCGGGTCAGAGGGTTTAGTTATAAGCAATTTAAGTGGACAGGCTTCACTAGAATATGTGAAAACTGCCCTGGAAATTATTGATGGAGATGCTATTCAATTACACCTTAATCCAGCTCAAGAATTAGCAATGGCTGAAGGAGATAGGGAATTTAAAGGCATATTAGATAATATAGAAGAAATAGTTAACAATATTGAAAAACCAGTAATAGTTAAAGAAGTAGGCTTTGGCATATCAAAAGATGTAGCCACAAAACTATATAATATTGGGGTTAGAAATATTGACATTTCAGGAACTGGTGGTACAAACTTTATCGAAATAGAAAACCTAAGAAATATAGGTATGGACTTAGGAGATCTATATGAGTGGGGCATTCCAACAGCACTAGCCCTAATAAAATGTAGAGAACTTCCTGCAGACTTAAACCTTATAGCCAGTGGTGGGATTAGGAATAGTATGGATATAGCAAAGGCCATGGTACTAGGAGCCAATGTGGTAGGTATAAGTGGAGAATTGCTATCCTATTTAATCCATGGGGGCTATGAAAACGCCAAGAATTATTTTGAAGAATTAATCTATAAACTGAAAATTATTATGCTTTTATTAGGCAAACAAAATATAGTAGAATTACAAAGTACTAAATATAAAATTGTTGGAGAGTTAAAAGAGTTATTATAAACAAAAATGATCAAAGGGGTCAGACCCTTTTGATCATTTTTGTTTTATAAAGTTAAAAGCCTCCTCCACCACCGCCTCCACCAGCACCTCCACCGCCGCCGCCAGAAAAGCCCCCACCACCGCCAATAGAAGAGCTAGTTGAGCTAGATGCTCCTGTGGAGCCATAGAAGCTACTGTTGAAGCTGTCTTCGAACTTAGAACCGCCGCCTTTATTTAAGCTGGCATAATAAAATGCACCCCAATACATTGGGTAATAACTATAAGCTACACTTTCTCTATATTCATTCATTTTCTTCATTGTAATACCTAGGGCTATGGCATAGATTAAATATTTGTCAGTTGGAATATCTACACTTAAATCTTCAAAAACATTCATTTCCTTCATAAAGCTTTTCCAAAGTCCATGCTGTATGAATCCTTTATCAGACTTTCTAGTTCCCATAGCTATAGACATAATGAACATCCCT
>CAZAGS010000239.1:0-1813 GCA_964484955.1 uncultured Tissierellaceae bacterium | reverse complement strand
ACTGGGGACTGTCCCCAGTGTTTTAGTCTTAATACCCTCGGCTAGTAAACTCTCTATAAAAAGAATCTATTGCCTTAAGTTTTTCTTTAACTTTTAAGTTGATATTTGTTTTTTCACATAAGTCTATTAGTAAACTTTCGACAATATCATCCCTAACGTATATTGCTTTGGGTCTACCCATTTGTAAAATGTAATTTATAACCATATCTAAAATACACTGGACATCATCATCCTCAGGAGATAACATATCTTGGTCTAAGATTATTCCAGTTCCTTGATCGGCTATTAAGCATAATTTGGGAACTACTGGCCTATCATACTGCTTATCATTTATCTTAGCATTTAGATACAGCGTATCAATTTCAATTATGTTTTTATTGACCTTTTGTTTATTTAATCTTTCAATTAGAAGTTCATCCGTGATTTGAACCCGTAGATAGTTTTTATTTGGAATCATTAAAGGATGTTCATAGTTATACCATAAATCGTCTTCTTCATCATAATGGCGATATAATGAATTTCCCTTTTCAAAATCCACCTTAACACCTTTCTCAATATAAGCAAGAAGTGACATATATAGTTGCCTTAGAAGTACTGTAAGGTTCTGTACTTGAGTTTGATTTAATGTATGGGGGTAATAACCTGTCTTAAATGAACGAAAATAAATCCATTCATTCCTTCCTCGGAATTTAATACCCAAATCTTTTATAATCTTTAATTCACCCTTTGTGAGTTCTTCACGATCCCCAAAATAACACATTAAATTATTTTGATAACGAAACATTTGGTGATCTGGTATATCTTGACTTTCAACGATCCTCATAAATCCTGAAAATTCATCAAATCCTTCATAGGCTCCTATTGAATAACATTCTCCAGCTCTACCCATAATAGAGAAATAGAAGGGTTCTTTTATTTCTGGTAAAAATAATGTGAAAATATCCATATCCCATAAATACTCCCAGGGTTTTAATTCTTTAATCTTAATAGCAATTTCATATAGATCTTTCCAGCCTTGCAATGTAGCATCTTCCATCATTATAAATTACACCTCACATATCAAATTATTTGTAATTATCAACATATATAATTAAACCATATTACTATCTTATCAAAAAAGATTAATAAATCAAATAAATAATATTAATAAAGTGGAAGGTCGAGGGTGGTGTTACTTACTTATTTATTTATGTAATAGGATACAAATGAAAGAATTAAATTTATGACTGCAAGTAAAGCAAATATAAGATCTAGTGCCAGGTCTTTCTTATTAGTATTATAGCCTTTATCTTTAACATACATTGATTCAGCCATTTTAGCGGCCAAAAACTTTTGCCCTCCTCCTATACCTGCTAAATCAGAGTTACCTCCAATAAATCGAAATGCAAAAAAGGTACCAAATATAACAAACCATAAAAAGAAGAACATTTCACTCATTACAAATTCATTTCTATAGAAAAATATAAATTCTACAAGTAAAAGTATAAAAAAAGTTATTCTATTTTTACTTTTCACAACAATACCCCCTAACGGTAAGTTTCTATCTCCAAATTACAAAACACTTAATAATACAACCTTCATTATTTAATAAATATACTAGTTTTCATTGGTAAATATGAGCAATATTAGAAAAGCTTATGTCCTTTCTTCATATATATTATAATTTTCATACCCACAGCAATAAACTGTAAACATTAAAAACACTGGGGACTGTCCCCAATGTTTAAAGGACGCCAATTTGGCGTCCTTTTGTGTTTGTCTATTTAATTATGCTCCCATGAACATTGCAATGTCATCTTCTACGTTGGAAATT
>CAZAGS010000238.1:0-1814 GCA_964484955.1 uncultured Tissierellaceae bacterium | reverse complement strand
GGGAACTACCTCAAGGGTTAGAGGGAAAGGAGATATTAATTCTTCCGGCTAATTAGTAGGTAGATAAAAACTAAAATGACTATTATTTAAAATGGAGGGATTTCTGACTAAATACATTCCAGTACTTGTTTCGGTGGATTTCAAAATTTAATTGAAAGAGCACAGAAAGAACTTAATATAAAATACGGATTTGGGCCCTGTAATTATATCTTTGGTAAAAATGGAAAGCTCCTAGGTTATAATCTCCAATCAACAGATTTTGATAGCATCTTAAACTCCATTATCCATCGGGATAAGCCCTCATCGAGACCTTCAAGAAGTTAAACATAGAAAGTGAATTAAGGCACGAGGAAAAATTAATCTATCGTTGTATTATGCAACGATAAATGCAACGTATTTATTTACGTTGCATAATCCCTAATTGTCTGATAGAATATCTTCTAAGGATGGTGATTGGATGAATAATCGTGAAACAGTAAATTTAGAGCATAAAATCAATGCTTCATCAGATTCTTTTTTAAAGACTATATCTGCTTATGCAAATTATGGAAAAGGAACAGTTGTTTTTGGTATTGATGATACTGGAAAGGTAGTTGGTGTTAATGACCCTGTTAAAGTTTGTTTAACTATTGAAAATAAAATAAATGATACCCTAAAGCCAATACCTAAGTATTCTCTAGATATAAAAGAAAATAAAACTATTGTATTAGAGGTTAGTGAAGGTATTCATAAACCTTATCTATATAAAAACAAGGCGTATAAAAGGGCAGATTCATCCACTATTGAAGTAGATAGAATAGAATTTACTAGATTAGTTTTATATGGATCAAATCAAAACTTTGATGAATTACCTGCAAATAGTCAAGAACTAACCTTTAACTCTTTAAATAAGAAATTAATTGAAAAACTAAAAATTGATAAATTAAATATAGATATATTAAAAACCCTTAATATTTACTCAGAACATATGGGATATAATAGAGCTGCTGAGCTTTTAGCAGATAAAAACAATTACCCAGGCATTGATATTGTAAGATTTGGTAATAATATTAATGAATTTTTAGATAGAGAAACTTACCAAGGGATGTCTTTAATAGATTTATATGATAAAACTATGGATATGTTTAATAAATATTATAAATATGAAGTAATAGAAGGTTCAGAAAGAAAAGAAATTGAATTAATTCCAGAAGAGGCTTTTAGGGAGGCTTTGGCTAATGGAATTGTTCATAGAACTTGGGATATACAAGCACCAATTAGAATTTCAATGTTTAAAGATAAGATAGAAATTATATCGCCGGGTAGTTTAACTACGGGGATTTCTAAAGAAGAATTTCTTAATGGTCAAATATCAATATTTAGAAATCCAATAATAGGAAATATATTTTACAGATTAAAATATATTGAGATGTTTGGCACTGGAATCAGGAGAATAAAATACGTTTATGAAGATAGTATTATAAAACCTGAATTTAATATAAGTGAAAATTCAATAGTAATAACACTGCCTTTAATAAGTAAGGATCTAAATATCTTAGATAAAGATGAGCAAGAAGTTTTTAATATTTTAAAGCCAGGCTCATCACTTACTAGGTTAGGAATTGAAAAAGAATCGAATTTTAATAAAGACAAGACTATTAGAATACTTAATAGTTTATTAGAAAAGAGAACTATAGAGAAGATTGGTCAAGGTAGAGGAACTAAGTATAGGAGATTATAATATTTTAGAATAGAATTTACACTCTTGATTAAGTTTAGAATAATGAATATATCTTTTTTAGCATAATCATATTACATGTTATAATTCCCCAAAT
>CAZAGS010000237.1:0-1851 GCA_964484955.1 uncultured Tissierellaceae bacterium | reverse complement strand
CTTTAGGTATAGCAGGACTGGGAGCAAGAGACATAATGGGTTTCTGTGTAATGGATTTAATTTATTCAGGGATTATAATTTCATTAGTAATGTTATTTCTTTAAATAATATATAACTTCCTAATATTGTAAGGAAAGGTTCTATTTACTAGGACCTTTCTTTGTGGTTAATGTTAGCTTTTAAGTTTTTAAGCAGATTTGTTGGGTATAGATTCTAAAGAGGTAAATAATGACCTTTTCTTTTAAATGTGGATAAAGTATAGGAAATAGAAAACTGTATATAATTGTTTTAATAGACATATTAATATATTTTATCTCTTCTTGTATATTAATGACTATTTTGATAAAATGTAGTAAGATTATTTCTTATATAATAAAAATAAGGGATTTCAGAGGAAGGGATAATAGTGAATAAAAATAACAATCCAGATAAAAACTTCCTTAGAAATATAGCTTTAATATCTCAAATTGGTTTTTCTATGATTGCACCTATTTTAGTCGGTGTTTATCTAGGACAATTTATAGATAAGAAAGTTGGAACAAATGGCATTTTTACAATAATTTTTATTATCCTTGGGGTTGGTGGAAGTTTTGTAAATTTATTTAAATTAACAGGTGGATCTAAAAACAAGGAGAAGTGAATTTATGAATAATAATTTGGTATTTAATATACTGAAAAGAACTGCCATCTTAAGTTTATTTGTAATAGGCTTCAGTATGTTTTTGTTTAAAGATCCAAAGGCTATAATATATGGATATATCTTTGGTACTCTAATAAGTATGCTGGGATTTAAATTGTTAAATAATACAATTAATAAGTCAGTACTTATGAAGCCCTCAAGGGCTAGTCGATATTCAACTATACATTATATATTAAGATATATAATATATTTTATAGTATTATTAGTTGCTGTTATAGCAGATTATTTAAACTTTCCAGCTACAATATTAGGACTTATGGCTGTTAAGTTAGTAATTATATTTTCTGCAATATTAGATTACAGGAGTAAATAGAATTAGAATTATTATAATTCTATAAATATTACAAACTATTGATTTTTGAAAGAGGTGAGATAATTGGAATTACTATTGACCATTGGCGGCAAAGAGATTTTTATTCCAGATACAATTGTCAATATGTATTTTGTTGTAATTGTATTGGCTATATTTGCTTTAATAGTTAACCGAAAAGTTAATAATTCTAAGGCATCTGAAACTCCATCAGGATTTTTAAATGTAGTAGAAATGCTTGTAGATGCCGTAAATGGACTTGTAAAAACCACTATGGGTGCTCATAATGTGAGTTTTGCTCCATATATATTTACTCTAGTGTGTTTTTTAGCTGTTTCAAATTTATTAGGTTTAATTGGTCTTACACCACCAACATCTGACTATAGTGTTACTTTATCATTAGCACTGATAACATTTGCATTAACTCAGATATTTTCCTTTAAAAACGCGGGAGGACTAGGTGGCTATTTAAAAAGCTTTACTGAACCTTTTGTACTTTTAACACCTATTAACCTAATAGGTGAAGTTGGAAACCTAATATCATTATCATTTCGTTTATTTGGAAATGTAATGAGTGGTGGTATCATTATTACACTACTGTATAGTGCATTAGGATATTTTGCCCCACTTGCAGCACCGCTTCAAATTTATTTTGATATATTTTCAGGATTATTGCAAACATTTATATTTGCAATGTTAACAATGATTTTTGTTGGAGGAAACTCAGAACCAAATACTAATATTTAATAAATAGGGAGGAATAGAAATGGAAGGAATTACAAGTGAAGCTTTTATATTGGGATGTTCAGCAATAGGTGCAGGTTTAGCAATGATAGCAGGT
>CAZAGS010000236.1:0-1870 GCA_964484955.1 uncultured Tissierellaceae bacterium | reverse complement strand
TTGTAAACAAAGAATAGTCTGAGGATTATATAATGATAACTCTTTTTCACTACCTTAAATTTGCCCTTACAGTTATAATTAGTATAGTTTTATTACCGGCCTGGGTGTTGTATATAATTGGGAAGTATATGATTTTTAGATATAGCTTTACTAAAAACTTACAAAAACATGGAATAGACAAGACAACAGCAAAATCATTATCAAAGGAATTAAATATATTTCTACCCCATAATTATATAAAATGGAGAAGTTCTCCAGTAAAATAGCAGACTTAATTAGTTTGCTATTTTTATTCATAATTACCGTGTATATACAAATATTAGCATTTTATATTTCTTATAAATATTATTATAAAGAAATGTAGTATAATTAGTATAGAAGTAATGATATATATAATGTATGGGATGGATAACCATTTATTGGAGGTGTTAGAATGGAAATTAAAAAGACTACTATGTCTTGTTGAAAAAGCAAAGAAAATCCTACTGGTATGGTAGAAAAGACTATGACTTGCCCTATATGTAAAGGAGATGCCCAAGAGGTAAATTCTAGAGCCGTTAAACACTTTGTAAAAGAAGCCCTTCTAGACAGGGTTCATGTTGGAAAATATTTTATCTGTCTAAATGAAAATTGTGAAGTAGTATATTTTAATCAAAGAAATGTTATATTTAGGACTAAAGATATAAAGGTCCCCATCTGGTTTAAGAAAGATGCTGACCCCAAATATATATGCTATTGTAATCATGTTACAGAACAACAAATAATAGATGCTGTACTTTTTCAAGGTGCCAAGAATATAAAAGATATTATTAAGATTACAGGTGCAATGAAAAATGCAAATTGTAGAGTCAATAACCCCTTAAGCAAATGTTGTAGCCCCATAATCCAAGATACTATTAATAAAGCATTAGAAATAAAAGATGAGATTTAAAACAATCTATGATAAAGTATAGATAGAGAGGGTTTCTTATGAATTAGAATTAATACTGGAGGTAGATTGTATGTTTTGGAAAAATAAGGATCCGGAAAAAGAAAAACAAGAGGATGAATTTGAATTAGTATTATTGAAAACTATTACCAATAATTATGAATTGGAATTAATAAAAAATTTATTAGAAGATCAACAAATTCCTTGTATAGTAAGGGACCATGGAGTAGGTGGGTATATGAGAGTCATTGCAGGAGATTCAATGTTTACCACTGACATACTTGTAGCTAAATCTATGTATGAGAGGGCTAAAGAAATTATAGACGAGTTACCATGGAGTGAAGAATAAAATTAAAGGCTACCAAAATAGGTAGCCTTTCTAATTCCCAATGATTAATGTGTACCTTCTACAATGTTAATACCAAGGGAAGTAAATACTTCTTTAATTTCATCTAATCTCTCAGCTTTACATTTCACCGCACAAGCACCTAAATGAACTACTTCGACACCTGAGTCACTTAACCTACCAGCTATTTTTGTAATATTGTCCTTTGAATCTGTAGAACATATACTACATGAGAAGTAAGCTAGTAGCTCTGTTTCTATATCCCCATATCTTTCGAAATGCTTGTCCTTATTATTGTAAGCTCTAAAGCATCCCATTGATGAACATCTTCCATTTACTCTTTCACATACACCTATTGATATTTTCACTTAATCCCCCTTGCTGACTATGTAATATAACCTTAACCTGTCCAGAACATTTTATTATAGATAATAAAAAATGTCAATTTCTTCAAAGTATTAAAATAGATAATTATATTCCATTACATTATATATTTTGGAATTTTTGAAAATATAGAAGGACATTTAGAATTTATGTCGAAATATATAGTAATCGGTTATTAACTTATTTTCACTGGAGGATTATATGGATATATT
>CAZAGS010000235.1:0-1873 GCA_964484955.1 uncultured Tissierellaceae bacterium | reverse complement strand
AAACTATTAAAAAGTTAAAAGATGTAGGATATATAGAATCAAAAGGTAAAAACCTGGTTTGTACCGATTTAGGTAAAATGATAGTAGAAATCTTCCCTTGTAAAGAATTACTGGATCTTGAATATACAGGTAGACTTGAGAAAACATTGTCTGATATAGAAAAAGATATATTCAAAAAAGAAGACTTCTTAAATATGATAAAAGAATTCACTGTAGATGCAGTAAATTCCATAAAAAATGATATGTCCATGCTAAGTTCTTTTAAAATGGAATTAGAAGAAGGAATGGAAAGCTTGGGAATATGCCCAACTTGTGGAAATCATGTGGTAGAAAATGAAAAGAATTTTGGTTGCATTAATTGGAAGAATGGCTGCAAATTTACAATCTGGAAAGATGACCGTTATATCCAATCCTTTGGAAAAACAGTATCAGAAGATATGGTTAAACTATTACTTCAAAATGGTAAAGTAGGATTTAGAAACCTTAAAAGCAAAAAAGGTTCAACCTTTTCAGCCTATTTCAAATATATATATAACGAAGAAACCGGATACTATAACTGGCAACTAGAATTCATAAATTAGGGACAAAGGGTCAGTTCACGACCTGTCCCTTTGTCCCTATGGTTTAACGTAACTTATAGTAGTTCTATTATTTTGCCATTCAATTGCTAAACCTTGTTCTTTACTATTTTGTGCCATATAAAAAATATTGTCTTTGGTTTTTATGTCTGTTGCATTTTGATTAAAGCCCAAAGATTTAACCTCATCAATATATGAAAGTGTATCTTCTTTACTAACATATTCTAACTCGATATAAATATATTCATTGCTGGTAGTTACATTTGTAATTTTCCCTTTTAATCTAGGAATCTTATCCATATGATCCTTTGGCCACTCTACATCATCTGTCATATCAACCCCTGTTAAGTCTAATGGAGTTTCTTCTTCTTGTTCACTTTCAAAGAAGTTTCTTGCAGATTCGCTATCTCTAGTTAAGGTAATAGAAGTTCCCTCACCTGTGCCTATATAAGCAAAAGTTACTTGAGAGTTATCATCCTTATATCCTACAAATGAAGAAAATCCCGAACTTTCTGTGGTACCACTTTCTACATAGCCTAAATCTTTGATCTTTTGTAAATAGTCTTCTGTGTCTTTACTGTCAGAGAAATTTACCATAACAGTAATGGAGTTTTCAGCTCCCATGTCAGTTATTGAGACTACTTTTGCCTTAGGTTTTGGCAGGGGCTTCATCTTATCTGTAGGCCAATCTAAATTTTCTCCTACCTGAAATGAGCCATCTTTAGTACCTATAGACATAGTGTTACTCTTGGTATCTATTTTTACATCCTCACCTAATGCTTTTTCCAATACCTTTTCACCAATTTTACTACCTATACTTTCTTTAACCTTGTTCATACAACCTGTTGTAAAAACTGAAATTGCTAGAACTATTAAAATAAGAATTATACTTTTCCTGCGCTTCATACTAAATACCTCCCTCTATATAAATTGCTATTACTTACCATATATGATACACTTTACCCATCTAATGTGTGAAGTAACAACTTATTTATTAAATAGTCTCCTAATATTATAATATTCAATCATACTTTGGATGGATTACAAGAGTCGGTTTATATCCTATAATATACATATATTGACAATTTATCTAAATACATGTTTATTTAAACAAATTTATTGGTATATATATGAAAAACATTAGGCGGTGATATTATGGAATATCCTTCATCTAACGATTTCTTCTTAAGATTTAAACCTGAATATGATGAAAAAGAAGAGATTTTTGATCATATCTTGGTAGAATGTAGTGACAATTTCTATAATGTCATTGGCGCGGAGTCAAATAGGGTTAT
>CAZAGS010000234.1:0-1878 GCA_964484955.1 uncultured Tissierellaceae bacterium | reverse complement strand
TTTTCGCTCATTTTTTAAGTGCTGTTTGTGCCAAATTTATTGCCACAAAATAAAAAAAACCCCTTCGACTTTCGTCATCAGAGGGGCTTTTTTATATAGTGCTAATATAATTAAAGTAAACTTCTGTTCCATATTTATTAGTAATCTCTTCTTCAAATTTAGATATTAAATTCGAATGATACTCTTCTAAAAACCATTTTCTATGGTTGTGTAGATATTCTACAGTCATATCTGGATTAGATAAATTATTAGGTATTCTAAGTAATTCTTTAAAATAGCTGTTAAAAAACTTATAGTCTTTTGTCAATTCAGCATTACAAAGATCTACATATTTAGGTTCAATTTCAATTCCAATAAAATTTCTACCAGTCATCTTCGAAACAACCAAAGCTGAGCCACTACCAGCAAATGGATCTAGAACTAAATCACCTTTATTACTTGACGCAAGAATCATCCTCTCATAAAGAGCATGCGGTTTCTGTGTTGGATGTATAGTTCTATCTTTTTCAGAATAATGTACATGAGGCAAAGACCATACGTTACCAGGATTTGCCCCCCTCATATTGTTAGCTTTTCTATAATACTTTTGAGGAACACGAATATTATCTAAATTAAAAGTATAATTTTTGCTTTTAGTAAAGATTAAAATATCATCATGTCTAGAAGAATATCCTTTGGTTCGTCCTGCACCTTGAGTGTAATGCCAGACAACCCATCCATTATTTTCCAGACCCATTTTTTCTAGTATCATATAAAGATATGCGATATATTTTTGACCGCCAAAAACATATAAAGTTCCAGTACTTTTTAATATTCTGGTTGCCTCTGTCATCCAATTTTTTGAAAACTTTAAATATTCATCTTTTCCTTGCTTATCAGAATTATTGCCATAATCCTTGCCGACATTATATGGTGGATCAGCGACAATAAGATCAACAGAATTTTCTTTCATATCTGTCATAACTTTAATACTATCTCCAAGAATAACACTATTTAATCCATCCATTTTTTTCAGCATACCCCATCCATTTTTCTCTAGTATTAACTTCCGCTCTCATAAATTTACTATCCAATAATTCACAAAATTCGAGAGTTGTATGTTTCTTTTCAGCTACATAGTGAATATCTTTAATTTGTACTTGTCCGGATCCAAGAGCGGGATTTATATTGAAGTCATCAGGCGATAAATGTTTAAGATCATATGAATTTACTTTTTTTATAACTACAAATTGCTTAATTTTTTCGCCTGTGGTGTCAGAATAAACAGAATGTTTTAAGGACAGGATTATAAAAAGAAGATCAGGATCATTAACATATGCACTTCTTATTTTAATAAATGAAGTTATATTAGGACTCTTACCACTAGTTTTAATATCTTCTGCTGTTGCTTTAACATCAACGTTGGCAGCAAATCCGTCGCTATCTTTCCTTTTAAAAGAAAGGATGACGTCTACAAAATCTGTACGCCCAATTGAAGGTTCAACACCTATCAATTCATATTCTGAAGAATCTAATTTATCCTCAAAGGTTTCTATGGCCCACGCTTCTACAATAGGTGCTGCTATTCTATGTATATTTTCCATAGGAATTCCTTTTTTAAGTCCAATAGTTACTGGGATTTGGTTTTCACCATCATCAATTTTTTTTTGTATAATAGTTTCAATTTGTTTAACTGCAAACTCTGATTTTTCTTGATAATCTTCCATTTCAATTGGTTTCTTTAAGTTTATTCCTTTATATAAAGTATCTAAGCTTTTCACTTACTACATCTCCACTCTTTCCTTTAATATTTTCCTTGAAATAATAATACTGCAAATTTAAGCTATTTAAAATCTTTCATCCAGTCAATCATTGGAACTGGCTCAATTGGTTCTTGTG
>CAZAGS010000233.1:0-1890 GCA_964484955.1 uncultured Tissierellaceae bacterium | reverse complement strand
GATGTAGGTTTATATACCAACAGATCTTCTACCCTTAGGGAAATGAAGACTGAGGATCTAATAAATCGGAAAAATCTTATAATAGATGCTGACTGTGAAGTCTTTGTATCAATTCATTTAAATAGTTTTCCACAATCAAGGTATTTTGGAGCTCAAACTTTTTATATGAAGGATGATAAAATTAGCCAAGATTTAGCAAATATTATGCAAGAGGAATTGAAACAGGTATTGGATAAAGATAACAATAGGCAGCCTACAGCTAGGGATGATGTATATTTATTAAAGGAAATGACCATA
This sequence comes from uncultured Tissierellaceae bacterium, assembly GCA_964484955.1. Classification (GTDB taxonomy): domain Bacteria; phylum Bacillota; class Clostridia; order Tissierellales; family Tissierellaceae; genus CAYZDC01. Next base: position 1,593 of record CAZAGS010000233.1, on the reverse strand, counting down.
CCTACAGTTTTAGTAGAAGGAGGATTTCTTTCTAACCCTTTAGAAGAGAAGCTACTTACCACAGAAGAGCACCAAGAGAAAATAGCCTGGGCTATTTATGTAGGAATAATGAAATACCTTAGTACTTTAAATGGTGAATATAACTTTTAACAATTAATGTGGATAAAGCATGTGCATAAAAAATAATAATGGGGACAACTTCTTTTGACATAGAGTTGTCCCCCTTTAGAACTATCCACTGAGGATTGTGGATAATGTGGATAAGTATTTATAGCCTTATTTAGCCAAAACCTTATGGCTATCTTTAAGATCTTGAATTATCTCTAAGTGTTGTGGGCATAATCCTTCACATATTCCACATTCAACACATTTACTAGAATCCTTTTCTGCTTTTACTAAGCCTTCATATCTATTTTGAGACTCTTCTTTTGCACCATATACGTAAACATTATTATACATATCAAATATATTTGGTATGGCAACACCTTCTGGGCATGGTAAACAATATTCACAAGAAGTACAGCCTACTTTAATATTCTTTTTATAGACAGAAGTAACCTCATCAACTAAGGATAGTTCCTCTTTACTTAATGAATTAGCTTTAGCAGCCTTTGCAGTCTCAACATTCTCTACTACATGTTCTAGTGTAGACATACCACTTAAAACCGTACTAACTTCTGAGAAATTGTAAAGCCAGTCTAAAGCCCATCTTGCAGGACTTCTCTTTATCGCACTCTTTTCCCATATGCTGCTTATTTCCTCTGATGCTGCCGCTAATTTGCCACCTTTAATTGGCTCCATTATAACCACAGAAATATCTTTTTCTACAGCATATTCAAATCCCTCTAATCCTGCCTGATATTGTCTGTCCATGTAGTTAAGTTGTATCTGACAAAAATCCCAATTATATGAGTCTATTATACTTTTAAATACAGGAAGTTCATCATGGAAAGAAAAACCTATGTATTTAATTTTACCTTTCTTTTTTGCTTCTTCTACGAAATCAAAAATCTTAAGATCTACAATGTTATTCCAAGACTTCTCATTTAATGAATGGAGTAGGTAAAAATCAATATAATCAGTATTTAGTCTTTCTAGTTGTTCATCTAAATACTTTTCAAAGTCTTCATAAGTTTTACAAAGCCATACTGGTAATTTTGTGGCTAAATAAACCTTGTCTCTATAGCCATTACTTAGGGCTCTTCCAACAAAGGCTTCTGAATTTCCTTGATGATAGGGATAAGCAGTGTCAATATAATTTACACCATTATCAATTGCATAATGAAGCATTTCTGTAGCCTGATTTTCTTCTATAGCACCAGAATCCCCATTTTCAATTGGAAATCTCATACATCCAAAACCTAAAACTGAAACTTTTAACTTGTCTTTAGTAAAATAACGGTATTGCATAAATTTTCCCCCTCTTGTATAATTAAACTATACCTTTGACAATATATTTTCAAAGTATTATCCTATATATAAGATTAAATCTATCTATATAGGGTATATATCAAAGGTATGGTTATATTGTAACACAAAAAAGGGAAGGAGTGGTTTAATGGCTAAAAAAACCCCATTATACGATGAACATGT
>CAZAGS010000232.1:0-1914 GCA_964484955.1 uncultured Tissierellaceae bacterium | reverse complement strand
TTTCACTAACTTCATGACCATCTAATTCATCAGTTATTAATCCACCTACAGGAAGCCTCATTTCTGATAGTATTCTTCCTCGGTTAGCAATGGCAATTCCTCCACCCATATTAATAACACTATTAACTGCAGCGGCCATATCTTTGTAATTTGTTCCTACTACTAATATATTATGTGTGTCATGTGCAACAGATTCCGCAAAAGCACCTTCTCTTAGTCCGAACCCTTTAACAAATGCTTTTCCTATATTATTGTTAGTTCTTCCATATCTTTCAACACAAGAAATAATCAATGTATCCTTTGAAGTATCAGGTTGAACTACACCTTGCGAGACTTTAAGGTCTTCTTCAAATCTGTCTGTTAAGTTCTGGTCTGGTATTACTCCTATACACCTAACTCTGGCAGTATTACCTTCAGCTGGGATTTCTAAGTCTTTTACTGTAATAGTATTTATTTTAACTGAGCCTTTTACCTCTGCTGGATAGGTATACTTTGGTAGGTTTATTAATAACTCACCCTTACTTGCAACTAATTTTCCTTTTAGGACTACAGCATCTACAACCATTTCCTCTAGATCAGAGATAATTGCTATGTCTGCTTGCTTGCCTGGTGCAAGTATTCCTACATGGTCAAATCCAAAATAAGTTGCAGGATTTATAGTAACCATTTGTATAGCTTCAACAGGGCTTACACCTTGTCTAATAGTTCTTCTAACTATTTCATTCATATGGCCTACAGTTTCAAGGTCTGCTGCCACCATATCATCTGTGGCTAATATACACCTTCTAGAATCCATATTTTCTTCAGTTACTGCTCTTATACATTCACCCATGTTCTTTTGGGTTGAACCTTCTCTCATAAATAAATATACACCTTGGCGAAGTTTTTCTACAGCTTCATCTTTGGTAGTAGTCTCATGACATGAGCACTCCCCACCTGAAGTAATTATATGTGCTGCCAATTCTTTTCCAAATAACTCAGGTGCATTACCATCTACAACCATATTTTTACTTCTGGCATAGATAGTAGAAGCTAAAAGATCTGTTATTATCTCTGGTGTGTTATTGTATACATGAGTTGCATTGCTAAAGCCTTGAAGTTCACCAATGCCAATTATATTTTTATAATTTAGTAAGTCTTCCATATCCTTAGAGTTTACATCATATCCGGCTGTCTCTAAATCAGGAGAATCCGGTGTAAGGGATGGTACTACTAAATATACATTGTTAGGTACACTATCTATTTCATCAGCCATAGCTTTCATTCCTACTGGTCCAAGAGCATTTCCTATCTCATGTGGATCTGCTACTAATGTAGTAGTTCCAGAAGGTATGGATAATCTAGCAAATTCCGTTACTGTAAGCATACTACTTTCAAAGTGCATATGAGAATCAATAAAGCCTGGTGATAGATACTTTCCACTTACATCTATAACAGTAGTTTTTGGACCTATTAAGTCTTTGGAGTCTCCAACCAATAATATATATTTTCCTTTTATGGCTATATCAGCACTATATATTTCTCTAGTTAGAACATTTACTACTTTTCCATTATGCAATACCATATCTGCAAATTCTTTGTCCCCCATTAAAATGTCCACTAGATGCCTATATTCCATAGCCATTTTAAAGTTTTTTGCATCACTCAAAAAAGATTCCTCCTTTCTACTGATCCTCTAAATTCTCTCTTACATCCAATTCGTCTACTATAGCCACAATAGCAGCGTCAATAGGAGCATCCATCTTTTTCGCTCCAATTCTCCCCGCTGTTCCCGTTACATACAATATTAATTCCCCAATACCTGCTCCTACTGTATCAACTGCTATTATTGGTTCAGACTTTGGCTGTAAATCTATATTGAGAGGCTGAGTAATCATTAATTTTGTTCCTACTAGTTTTTCATCTTTTCTAGTA
>CAZAGS010000231.1:0-1931 GCA_964484955.1 uncultured Tissierellaceae bacterium | reverse complement strand
TGGGACAAAGGGACAGGTCATTTGTCCCTCTTCATCTACAAACAATGCATATAGTCTTTGGTTTCATTTCCTTTAACTATATATGCTTGTCCTTTTTTAAAGAATATTGAATTGGATGTGGAGCCTGGGTCTGCATCCTTATCATATTCTTTGTCTTCAATAATTTCATCTCTATTATGGCAAATATGGTAACCATGAAAACTTAGCTTTATCTTTCCTCTACCCTTTGTAAAAGAAATCAGTTCTATAGGATAATCCATAAAGGTAGCCACTGGTCCTCTTCCAATTATAGTTACCTTTTTATCTCCAATGTCAGGTGTTTGGAATTCTCCATATAGTTTTTGTATGTCTGATATAACCCTGCCCATATGGTCTAATTCTGTTTCTATTTTAAAACTATAATATGGCTCCAGTAGTATGTTATCCGCCTGCTCTAGGCCTTGTCTCAAGGCTCTAGATGTTGCCTCTCTAAAGTCTCCACCTTTAGTATGTTCTTTGTGACCTCTGCCTGTTAATAAAGTAATCTTTATATCCGTTATAGGCGATCCTGTTAATATCCCCTTATAAGCTTTCTCATAGATATGGGTCCTAACTAGATTTTGATTTCCTATAGATAGATCATCAGTGTGGCATGTGCTTTCAAACACTATCCCACTTCCTCTTTCACCGGGCTCTAGTTTAAGGTGTAACTCTGCATAATGGCCTAAGGGCTCAAAATGCCCATATCCTATTACTGTATTTTTAATAGTTTCTTTATAGAATATTTCACATGGTCCAAAATCAATATCCATATTGAATCTTTCATCTGCTATTCTCTTCAATACATCTAGTTGAATTACCCCCATAATATGAACATGAATTTCTTGTAAATCTTCATCCCAGTTAATATTTAAAACTGGATCCTCTGCTTCTAATATTTTGAAGTTTTTAAGTACATTTTGCACATTTAATTCTTTATTAAAGATTACTTTTGATTTTAAGGTTGGTACCATCTGGTGATTATATTCCTCATATAAATCTCCAATTCCCTGACCTACTGTAGTTTCAGTTAATCCTATAAGACCAAAAACATCCCCTGCCTGAACTTCCTTTACCAAGGTAAATTCCTTGCCATTATATATTCTAATTTGATTGACCTTCTCATATATTCTGTCGTCAAGATTTCCATAGCCAACTTCATCTCTTAGTTTTAACTTGCCACTTAGTGCTTTAATATAAGATATTTTGCTGCCTTGGTCCTCATGGCCTATTTTATAAACATATCCACTAAATCCTGCTTCCTCTGAATAATCAGTGTAGGTTAATACATGAAAAGTTTCTAGGAATTCTTCTATACCAATATCCTGTAAAGCAGAACCACTAAAACAGGGAAAAATCTTGCCCTCTTTTATCATCTCTTTCATAGAAGTTAACCATAATTTTGGGTCATATTCATCTTCCATATATTTATCAAAAAGACTTTCATCTCTCAAAGCAATAAATTCTATTAATTCTTCCGTAATATTTCCATGCTGAAAATTTTCTGTTATATAGTAAATATCCTTAGTCAAACTAAAATAAATTTCTTCTACTACGTGACTTACATCTACACCTTCCCTATCTACTTTATTTATAAAAAAGAAAACAGGAACCTTATGTTGTCTCAGTAATTCCCATACTGTCTCTGTATGTCCTTGTACACCTTCGGAACCATTTATAATAATAATGGCGTAATCCATTATTCCTATTGCCCTTTCCATTTCTGACGAGAAATCTATATGGCCTGGAGTATCTATTAAATAATAGGTAGAATCACCATATGAGAAGGTTCCCTGGTCAGAGAATACAGTAATACCCCTGTCCTTTTCTATACTATGACTATCTAAAAAGCTATTCTTGTGGTCAACCCTTCCTCTTGATTTGATTCCCTTACCATAATAAAGAATCTGCTC
>CAZAGS010000230.1:0-1943 GCA_964484955.1 uncultured Tissierellaceae bacterium | reverse complement strand
CCTAATGCTTTATCCATTTTACACCTCCAGGGTTTTATAGGCCTTCTTTAATTCTGTTAACGGCTTCTTCTAATGAAATCACAGAATTGCTTGCCTTAACTTCAACTACCCCTTTTTCTCCATGTATTATACTTCTTAGCATTTTGTTTTCCTGTGGATTCAAACTAAGTTCTTTTTCAATACTCAAATTATTATTAACCTTGTAATCAATTAGCTTGTTCCTCATATTTGCTCTTGCTAAAGGGTTAACCATATTTTACCTCACCAACCTTGACTAAAATAATTTAGCAACTTCTTCACTTGGTCTGGCAATTACATTGGCAGAAATTACTTCTGCAATAGCTGCAGCTCTTTCTCTACCGGTTTCTACTGCTGCAGTAACTGCTGCAACGTCACCTGATACTGTAACGCTTACTAGACCAGAACCAACGATTTGAAAATCTAGAATCTTTACATTTGCTACTTTTAACATAGAATCTGCTGCTTCCATTGCCGCCACAAGACTTTTTGCTTCTACCATGCCTATAGCTTCTTGCATAACTGCCTCACACCCTTATTAAATATTTGGAAAATATTTTCTTATATCAATATTTTCATAGCCAGGAATTTCAGCTCTTTCAAAATGTCCTTCTATGTCATCTAATGGCTTAGTTGCATCAATTCCTACTTTGTCTGTAACCCCTCTAAGTCCATGGGATGGTTCAAGTGTAGACCCTAAGGCACCTGGTACTATTACATAGTCTAAGGAAGCTTGGCTCCTGGTGCTTACTGCCCACTCCACATCTTCCAGGCTATAGATATCTACATCTTCATCTACAATCACTACTCTTTTTAAATCTTTGTTTAGTCCTAATGCTGCCAAGATAGCAGTTTTACCTTGTCCCTCTTTAGTCTTTCTAATGGATATTACTGCATCAAACCTATATCCACCAACTTTAGTAACATGTACATCTACTACATCTAACTGATTTCCCATATGATATAATAGTTCCATTTCTCTAATCAGGCCATTTGTTACATGTTCTTCCCTACATGGAAATGCCGTTTGATAAATTGGATTATCTCTATGAGTTATACAATCTACTTCTATTATTGGGTGTGGATTGCTTTCACCATAGTAGCCCATAAGTTCTCCAAAAGGACCTTCTATTTCTCTTTTCCCTGGGACTAATCTTCCTTCCAATATAATTTCAGCAAATGCAGGTACTAAAAGATCAACAGTTTCACATTGAACTAATTCCAATGGCTCACCTCTTAGTGCACTATCTATCATGTATTTGTCCACCCCATAAGTAGCACTAGGCATTTGAGATACGGTAAGCATAGATGCATCATATCCTAGAATTATGGCAACTTCTAATGGCTTGTTTTGTTTTTCCATCATTAAGAAGTCATTAGTAAGTTTGGGTGAAGCTATTAAGGCAGAGATCTGATTTTTATTGTTGACTTGAAACCTCCTAACTGATGTAAAAAATCTTCCAGTAGTAGGGTCTTTTACCACTAATACACCTGCTGTAATATAAGTAGATGAGTCCCCTCCATGAAACTTATTTATTGGCATCATTTTCATTAGATCAATATTTCTAGTTATGATATTTTCTTTTACTGGTCCACTATCTACTACTTTGTATGGCATTGGATTTACTATAGCATCCATAAATCTAAAGTTTCTGTCCTCTCTTGTAACCCCTAGTAAATCATATATAATTTCTCTACTTCCATACAATCCTCCTATGGATCTAATAGGACTGTTTTTGATTTTGTTAAATAATATAGGTTGTAAATTATGGAAGTGCTTTAAAATACCACCCATTTCATAAATATAGTCCACTTCTTTGTTTAATTCTAATAAATTACCCTTTTCTTTAAGCTTTTCTAAAGTATATCGAAGCATTTGGTGTTCCAAGTACATACCTCCCTTCTTATTGACCTTTCCATCTCTT
>CAZAGS010000229.1:0-2001 GCA_964484955.1 uncultured Tissierellaceae bacterium | reverse complement strand
TATGGAAGGTTTTCTGCAGCTATTGTAACTGAGAAAGTCATATCATCTAGTAATCTAACGCCAGGGAATACTTTGCTTTCACCTTTGTTAAATGCACCATATCCTGTGAAATAGTAACCATAACTTGCTTTTGCACCTGTAGCTTGTACTTGAGGTGATGACCATAACATTACTGAAGATACATAGTCATAAGCTGTTATTGGGCTTCCATCAGCATATGTTAGACCATCATTAATAGTCCACGTATAAGTTTTGGAACCATCTTCATTTTCTGTTGCCTCATAAGATTTAACTACAGTATCGTTGACTAAGTACTCGCCACCGAATGTCATATCTACTGTGCCATATCCTATCATGAAGTTATAAACATCATAGTCAGCTGCGTTGTTTGTCCAATATGGTACCCAGTCGCCTGAAAGCTCTGTAGTATTACCAATTGTTAACTGACCTTGTGGTGATGTAGGCTTTGTATCAGCTACATCTGGTGCTGGTGTATCAACTGATGGTGCTGGATCAGGTGTTGAAACAACAGGCGGATCTTCTTTCTTTGCACAACCTGCTAATACTGATAAAACCATTACTAAGACAAGTAATAAAGCTATACTTTTCTTCATCATTATTGTATTTCCCCCTTAATATTTTTTATTTTAAAAGTAGATATGATAATTTCATATCTCTTCCAAAAACATATTTAGAATATGTACATGTACTACTTACTAACAATATATTAGATATATTATTACAATATGTGCTTTTAAGGACTAAACAGCATGTATTCTTTATGCTAATAAATCCTTGTAGGCTATTCTAATACATTCTACAAAAAATTACAATAGGCATTTGCTAATACCCAATATTCTGACAATTTAGTCACTTTACTTTAACTTTGTTTTTATTGCCTCGAATACTATTATAACAAGTATAGCAAATATATGCAATCAAAATACCTTGTTAAAGTCCTAACGACCTCTTTTTTTTCTTTTATTATTAAAAACCCCTTGTAATCTCAATGATTGCAGGGGCTTCAATTATTATTGTTAAGATTTAGTAAAATATGACTTATAGGTCTTCCTTTAGAAAAAATATTGCTATTGTAGCTGGACCAGAATGGGCTCCTATTGCTGCCCCTATAATATTTATTATAAAGTTTTCAGTACCAAACCTTTCTTTTATGGATTCTTTCATTTTTAATGCGCCTTCTAAATCATCACCATGGCTTATACCTATTGTTTGCTTTTTAAGATCTGTATTTTTACTTCTATCTTCAATTATGTCTAGCATAGCTTTAAAGGCCTTGTTCCTACCTCTAGCTTTATCTATAGGCACCAAATTTCCACCTTCTACATTCAGTATAGGCTTTATATTTAATAATCCTCCTACAAAGGCTTGGGTCTTTGATACTCTTCCCCCTCTAAATAAGTACTCTATATTATCTACTGTAAAAATATGTTCCATATTTTCTTTATATAATTCTATAGCTTTGAGAATCTCTTCTTTGGACTTTCCATCCTTTGCCATTTGTGCTGCTTTTAATACTATTAAGCCAAATCCTCCTGAGGCAGCTTTTGTATCTACTATATCTAGGTCTAAATTCTTATATTCTTCTTTAACACTTTCTTTAACTGCCATAGATGTACTATAAGTTCCAGATAAGCCTGAAGAAAATGCTATGTAAATTGCGGTTTCTTTATTTATAGCTACACTTTCAAAACTTTCTATGAATACTGTTGGTGGTATTTGAGCTGTTTTAAATACCTGCCCATTTCTCATGCCTTCATAGACTTCTTCAGGCCTTATATTTACTTTATCTAAGTATTCTTTATCATCCTTTATAACTACAATTGGCAAAATTTCAATGTTATATTCCTTTATTATATCTTCTGACAAATCACAGGCACTATCACTTATTATTTTAACCTTCATTTTTTTCCCTCCCTAAATGTATACTATTATAATATACCATTTATATGCATTAATTTAAACTTAATTATTAAATTTGGT
>CAZAGS010000228.1:0-2014 GCA_964484955.1 uncultured Tissierellaceae bacterium | reverse complement strand
TTACTTGTTCCCTGTTACTTGTTCCCTGTTAAATAGAGCATGGGCTATATCCACAATCTGGACATTCTGAACATCCACCACTATGAATCATATTTGTTCCACTACATATTGGGCATGTATCTGGGTCTTCTTTAAATTGTGAATCTGCTAATTCTTTAATTTCCTGTTGCAGTTCATCTATCCTATCTAATTTACTTTTTTGTGTTTTATTTGTTATTAAGATACCAGATCTAGCACAGCCATCTCTATAAATAGTAGCTCCCTTTATACCTTTTTCCCAAGCATACATATATAGAGCTTCTACTTCTTCTACAGTAAATTCATTAGGAACATTTACAGTTGAGGAAATACTTGCATCTATATATTGTTGCCATGCTGCCTGTACATCTATTCTATCTCTGTAATTTAAATTGCTTGTTGTTACAAAGAAATCTGGTAGGTCTTCTTCATCTATTATATTATTCTTGTCCATATATTCCTTAACTATTGCAGTAAATACCTTATAATATGTGTCTTCATGATGAAGGGACTCTGATTTTCTAGTATAGGAGTTTTGGAAAATTGGTTCTACTCCATTGCTACAACCTATTAGTGTTGAAATACTTCCTGTTGGAGGTATAGTTAACAACTGGCTATTTCTAAGTCCATATTGCTTAATTAATTCTAATACATCTTCATCTGCATTTGACAGTAAATAAGGTGATTTCAATACTGCTTCTGCCTTGTATAATGGGAAGGTTCCTTGGTCCTTAGCAAGCATTGCTGATTGTCTTAATGCTTCATTTACAAGTACTCTACCTATCTTATGAACATAGTCTATTGACTCTTCACTACCGTATTTAACCCCTAATTTAATAAACAAATCTGCTAGACCCATTATTCCAAGACCTATTTGTCTTAAATTTCTAGACATTTCTCTTTGTTGTGGTAATGGGTGCAATTCCATATTTTCATCTAATACTTCATTTAAATAAATAACTCCATCTCTTACTGTTTCTCCAAATCTTTTAAATTCAAATTCAGCATCAGGAGTAAATGGTCTAGAAACAAATTCAGCTAGATTAATTGAAGATAAATTACAAGATCCAAAAGCAGGAAGAGTCTCTTCTGCACAAGGGTTAACCCCAGCAAATTCAAAATCAGGATCTTCACTCATTAAATGCCATGAATTTGTACGTTCTTGAAATAGAAGTCCTGGTTCAGCCATATTCCAGTTATTTCTGGATAAGGTTCTAAACAAGTCTTTAGCATTTACCTTTCTCCTGATTTCCTCTCCAGTTGCCTCTACTTTAAAATATAATTCAAAGTCCTTATCTTCTTTAACTGCATTCATAAACTTGTCTGTAATATTTACAGAAATATTAGCAGAAGTTACTTTTGTAAGATCATTTTTTACATCTATAAAGTCTTCAATATCTGGATGACATACATCTAGATTTAGCATAAGAGCGCCCCTACGACCTCTCATACCTATAAGACCTGTTGTTAATGAGTAAAGGTCCATAAATGAAACTGCACCTGTTGTAGTGCTTGCTGCATTGTTTACCTTTGAGCCCTTTGGTCTAAGTTTTGATAATGTAAGACCAACTCCACCACCATAAGAATAGGTCCTTGCTAGATACTTAGCTGTGTCAAAAATAGATTCAATATTATCTTCTACCTTTGGCATTACATAGCAGTTAGAAAGTGTAATCTTTTTGCCAAACTTGTCTAATCCTCTTCCAGCAAGGATTCTGCCAGCAGGCATAAACTTTTTGTCTTTAATAGCTTTTTTAATAGCATTATTACCACCACTAACTCTGGTTAAGAATGCATCAAAACTTTCCCCATCAAATCTGTATTTCTTTTCATAAATATCTCTTTGCAAATCAGTCATTACCCAACCATGGTCTCTAAGCTTTGCTCTTTCAAATCTATATAAAATATATTCTTTAGCTACTTCTGGTCTGGTTCTCATTAATTGAATTTCAACAAAGTCTTGAATCATTTCAATATTTACATGACCTGATTCTTC
>CAZAGS010000227.1:0-2018 GCA_964484955.1 uncultured Tissierellaceae bacterium | reverse complement strand
GCTTCTTCAATTTTCTTGTTATCCCACATAATTGCATCCTCCTATTTTTTATTATACTTTTATATTGTCTAACCTATTTAATTTTTATTCTTCTACATTATATATTTGCAATAAGCGTGCCAACTATTAAAATAATTTAAAGCCTGTTAAACAGCCATTTCATAAGTCTATATATTGTTAGATATAAAATGTGTTTGTATTTCCAACACTATTTCTTATTTAACAAAGTTTTAGCATTTTATTTTGCAACACAGTGTGTGAAAAAGCAACACTCCCTTTTTAATTTCTGGCTATTTCTAATTTTTTCATTCTATATATCAGGCTTTGTCTAGTAACTCCTAAGGACTTTGCAGTTTTACTTACATTCCACATATTGCTATTTAGGTTGTCTATAATAGCTTTCCTCTCTAGTTTATCTAATTTTTCTTGAAGATTATAACTAATTTTCATATCTAAATTAATGCTCTCATTATCTTCTTCTATTAAGTCTAAAATATACTTTGGTACATTAATTTCTTTTAGATATCTTTCATTATCATTGGTTCTAACCATTATGTTTTCTATAAAGTGTTCCAACTCCCTTATGTTACCAGGCCAATTATAGTTATCCATTATTTCTTTTAAATTTTCTGTTATTTCATTAACATTTTTGTTCATTGAAAGATTGAATTTGGAGATATAATATTCAGCTAATTCTAATAGATCATTGCCTCTTTCTTTTAAAGGAGGAATATAGAGATTAAAGCCTGCTATTCTATAAAATAAATCTTGTCTCAGTTTGCCTTCTTCAATTAATTTATAGGGGTCTTCATTCATTGCACTAATAATTCTACAATTAATAGGATAACTTTCCTTACCTCCAACTCTTCTTACAGTTCTTTCTTGCAATACTCTTAGGAGTTTTGTTTGCATATTTATTGGCATAGAATTAAGTTCATCTAAAAATATGGTTCCTTCCCCTGCTTCTTCAAACAAGCCTTTAGAATCTAAGGCACCAGTATATGCTCCTTTTACGGATCCAAATAATATACTTTCAAGTAGGTTTTCAGGTATAGCTGAACAGTTTATTCCTATAAAAGGCTTGGACGCTCTTTTACCAAAGTTATGAATGCTTTGGGCAAATACTTCTTTACCGGTACCTGTATCTCCTACTAATAAGACACTATTATCAAGCCAAGATATGGCTTCTGCTTCTTTGATTAACTGTTTCATTATTTCACTTGACCCAATTATATTAGAAAAATGAAATCTAGTTCCATTGCTACTTATCTTAAGATTATCATCTTTTTCCTTGTTAAATTGCCTTTTTAGTTCAATGGTTTCAGATAAAAGTGATTGTAGTTTGGTTTCATTTTTACTAATAGAATATACACCTATAATATCACCATTTTTATAAACTGGTAAGGTACTATAGGATTTGTATATAGGCTTGCCATTATTAAAGGCATGAGCTTTATATTTATTTATTATTGGAATTCCTGTATTGAATACTTGCATATGCTCAGACTTATCAGGATCACTATATTCATAGGCATCCCAAATATATTTACCTATCATATCCTCTGCTCGTCTTTCTTCTAATTCTTCCATAGCTGGATTATATATTAAGATTTTTCCTTCCTTATCAGTTAATAATACCCCATCATATAGGTTTTCAATTATTTCAAGTACCAATTCTATATCCATTTTTTAATTCCTCCGGTCATCATCGATAATAATATTATATCATAAATATCTTTCTAAATTAGAAAAAATCTCCTTACCTAGAAGTAAGAAGATTTTTATTATTTGTTCTTTTTAAATATGGATACAAAAAACTCTTTTATAGCGGCTAAGATCTTTTGTAGTAGAGTTTGAACATGCTCATTGTTTTTAATTGTATCATCCAACTTCTGTCCTAAATCTTTTAATTGACCTTTTATTTGCTCTGTATTTAAATCTAATTTACTAATATTTTGCATTAATCCACTAAGGTTCTCTATATTCTCTACATTTAGATTAATATCTAATTTTCCTGC
>CAZAGS010000226.1:0-2020 GCA_964484955.1 uncultured Tissierellaceae bacterium | reverse complement strand
GATATACCAAATGTAGAAGCAAGATTCAAGGAAGTAGTTAAAGATATATGTGATGAATTAGAAATAAAGATTATAGCTATAGAATGTGATAGAGATCATACACATATGCTTCTAAATTGCCTGCCTACTTTAAGTCCAGCAAATGTAATGCAAAAGATAAAAGGAAGGAGTAGTAGAATAATTCGTGAAGAATTTAAGGAACTAAGTAAGGTTCCAAGTTTATGGACTAGAAGCTATTTTGTATCAACGGCTGGAAATGTATCAAGTGAAATAATTAAAAGATATGTAGAAGAGCAAAAAAAGAGATATTAAAGGGAGGTGAATATTCATGGCAAAGGACCCCAAACAAAGGTATGTACTAAATTTAAAATTAGAAACAGAAAAGTTTCAAGAAGACATACTAAATAAAAGATTTGAAATAGGAAGACAGCTATATAACTCAGTACTTGGAAAAGCACTTAGCAGATATAATGAAATGACCAAGACCAAAAGATGGAGAGAAAACCAAGCTAATATGTCAGAAATATATAAAGTGGAAAAAGATAAGAAGAAAGCTAAAATACTACTAAAATCATATTATGATATTAAAAAGGATATGTTAAAAGAATTTAGATTAAGTGAGTATTCACTACATGAAGATATTAAATTAATGCAACATAAATTCAAGAAAAATATAGATAGTTTCACAGCTCAAAAGATAGCTAGCAGAGTATGGACTGCTTTAAATGACAATCTGTTTGGAAAAGGAGAAAAAGTACATTTCAAAAACTATAATCAAGGATTAAACTCATTGGAGGGAAAATCAAATACTACAGGAATAAAATACATAGAAGACAAACATACCTTAGAATGGAACAATCTTTCCATAAAAGTACAAACCAAATTAAATGATTATGAAACAACAGCCTTAAAAGATAAGATTTGCTACTGTAGAATAAAAAGAATATATGTAAGGGGTAAATATAAATATATACTCCAACTCATATTAGATGGGATGCCCCCTATAAAAATGAACAAAGAAACAGGAGAAATCAAAAATCCATTAGGTATAGGAACAATAGGAATAGACATAGGAACCCAAACATTAGCCTATGTAAGTGATAAGGATATAAAACTATACGAATTAGCACCAAGGATACAAAATATAGAAAAAGAAAAGCGAAAAATACAAAGATATATGGATAGAAGTAAAAGAGCTATGAATCATCATAACTTCAATGAAGATGGAACAATAAAACATGGTGTAAAGTTAAAGTGGAATCATTCTAAAAAATACATAAAAGCCAAAGACAAACTAAAAGATATACACAGAAAACAAGCCGACATAAGAAAGACCGACCATAATATTATGGTAAATAATATATTGTCAAAAGGAGATACAGTATTAGTAGAAACCATGAACTACAAAGGACTACAGGCTAAAGCAAAAGAAACAACAAGAAATCCAAAGAGCGGTAAAATAAATAAAAAGAAGAGATTTGGAAAGAGTCTAGCTAATAAGGCACCAGCAATGTTTTTAACAATATTAAAAAACAAACTAGCAGCTAAAGATGGAAGATATTTAGAAGTTAACACCCATAAAATAAAAGCTAGTCAATATAATCATCTAAATCAAGAATATAATAAAAAGAAACTAAGCCAAAGATGGAATTATTTTGAATATGAAGGAAGTAATATAAAAGTACAAAGAGATATATATTCTGCATATTTAATTAAGAATGTTAATGAAGATTTAGAAACAATAGATAACGATAAATGTATAAAAGATTTTGATGATTTCTTAAAACTCCATAATGAAGAAATAGAAAAGCTAAAAGAATTCAATAATTTAAGTAGTATAGGGATATAAAAGTAAAACAAAAATCGTCTTGAAATGGGCGATATGCTATCGTTAATAGGTGCAGTGGCATCTTTGATAGTGAAATTCTTAGGGAAGCAACTTAGCGTGTATATCATTCGTGATATATAAAAATGTTGTAAGTACTTAAGAACCCCATTGCTTTAGCTGTGGGAGTTTCAG
>CAZAGS010000225.1:0-2033 GCA_964484955.1 uncultured Tissierellaceae bacterium | reverse complement strand
GAGGCATTCCATTTTCTAAAATATTTCCTCTTACACTTAACACAGATGCCTCTGGATCAACTCTTTCTGCAAGAGGTAATAAATCTCGCTCATCTCCTCCAGTTCCATGAAGCAAAAGTAAAGTTGGTCTATTAAGGTCTTTTCCTTTTATATATATATGTTTCATAAACTTCCTCCTTCTACTATACCAATTCACAAGGCTAGTCTAACATTCTAACTTCAAAGGGCTGTAGTGTTTGTTCAATATTTGCTCTTCGGCTTTCATATTGTTTAGGTAACATTAACTTTTCTCCCATAGTATTTTGAGATTCATCATGGGCAAATCCTGGAGGATCCGTTGAAATTTCAAATAGTATTCCTCCACTCTCTCTAAAATAAATAGCATTAAAATAGTTTCGGTCTTGAACTGTAGTTACACCATAATCAAAAGCCTCAACATACTTTTTCCAGTCCAGTAAATCTTCATCATCCTTAGCCCGCCAAGCAATATGATGCACTGTACCTACACCTATTTGTCCAGGGCTACCAGGTTTTGATTTTACGTCAATTATATTTCCTATATCACTTGATGAAGAGAAACGGATTAAATCTCCCTCTATTCCAACTTGCTCTAGGCCCATTGTTTTTTCTAATAGTTCAGCAGTCTTTTCAGGTTGTTTTGAATAAAGTGTTGCACCTCCAAAACCTTTAATGGCTACATCAGGGGTAACCTCTCCAAAAGTCCTTGTATTTAATTCTCCTGCTTGTCTTTCAACAATCTCTAAATGCAGTCCATGTGGATCATCAAACTCTAAATAATCTTCACCAAAACGGTCAGTTTTCTTAAATGAAACATTAAATTTCTCTAATCTTTTCTCCCAAAACTTCATAGCCCCTACAGGAACAACATATGATGTAACCCCTACTTGACCATCTCCAATTTTCCCTTGATATGCATTAGTCCAAGGGAAAAATGTAATCACTGTTCCTGGTTTTCCACTTTCGTTACCAAAATATAAGTGGTAGGTTCCTGGGTCATCAAAGTTTACAGTCTTTTTAATTAAACGCAAGCCCAATACACCTGCATAAAAATCTACATTTTCTTGTGGATTACCCACAATTGATGTTATATGGTGAATTCCCATTGTTTTCTTTTTCATTTATATTTTCACTCCTATTTATATTTTTAGCTTACCTAAGATATATTTCTATATTAAAATTATAATTTTTATTGAAATCATAGTATGTTCCACTTTAGATATACCCACTATCAAAAAAAATATAGCCATGAAGAATTCATTTCTTCACAACTATATCTTTAAATAATTGTCTTCAATAAGTTAAATTGAAGTTATAGGCATAGCTACTTAAGAGATATCATCCCTAGCAAATCTACCACTATCTTTAGGATTCACTGGATCTCGTCTATCATAAGGCCATCCACCAAATTGTGTCTCCCTGTAATCTTTATATGCTTGCCTTATTTCTTCTTCGCTATTCATGACAAAAGGGCCCATATTAACTACAGGTGCATTTATAGGCTCCCCTTCTAGTAGCAATAGATAACATTCTTCATCATTAGCCATTACCTTTATGTCCTGGTCCCCTACTAGCAAAATACTACTAGGAGATTCAATTACTTTATCATCAATAGTAATTGAACCACCATTATATAGGTATAAGTGTCTATTTAAGCTAGAGCTAATACTTGGCAAAGTAAAACTTGCGTTAGGTTCTAGATGAATTCTCCAAATTCCAACATGGTTATCAGGATTGTTTGCCCATGAATCAGGAGTAGGGTCTAAACTTTTTACATCTTTATAAGAACCTGCAACTAAAGTTATTGTAGCAGTATTCCCATTTTCATCTCTTTCTTTAACCACGGGAATATCCTCTGCCCATAACATCTTATAGCTAGGGTCTACAAATTTACTTTCAGGCGGAAGGTTTAACCATATTTGAAATAGTTCCAAGGTGTTTTCTTTATCATCATGGATTAAAGGAAACATTTCAGCATGTTGCATTCCACGTCCTGCAGTCATCCATTGAACATC
>CAZAGS010000224.1:0-2035 GCA_964484955.1 uncultured Tissierellaceae bacterium | reverse complement strand
AGAAAATCATACACTTAAATTAATAAATGAAGCAATTGATTTAAGCTTTGTAACATAATTACGAGGAGTACGTTCAATAATTGACCAAGAGGCTAGAGTTGGACATAAAACTAAAACAGATCATTTCTTTGGATATAAAACTGAATTTGCTATGACAACAGATGAATGACGCTGGGGACAGTCCCCACTGTTTATAGACAAGGGAGATAGGAGAGTAAAATGAAGAATAAGAAATCTGAAATAAGAGCAAGAGAAATTATTGATATTCATTTGAATAATATCGAGCGATATTTGCCAAATGAACTGGTATCAGTTGTCCTAGTTGGCTCCTTATCTAATGACAGTTATACTGGTAATGCTGGTAGTGATATTGATTTAATACATATTCTGAAGGAAGGAACATTTGATGAGGTTAGAAATCGGGTAAGAGATGCTATAAGTATAACTGAATCAATTACGAACAATGATTTACCAATTGCTAAGTGCATTTATAAACTTAATGAAATGAAAAGACCTTTCAAATCTAATTTTGAACTGTGTTTGGAAAATAAGGATTTAATTGAATTGCCTATCGAGATTTTAAGAATTAAAGATTCTGGTATTACTATTTGGGGAACAGATGTAATTGATTATATTGATGACCCTATACGGGATGATATAATCAAATCTAAAAAACTAACTATTATGTGGAATAAGTTAGAACAAGATAGGTTTCCAGATAAATATGAGGAATATTATAAATATGTTATTAACCCAACTACTAGAATACTTGTGCAGAGCATTATTGTAAATGCAATGTTAGATTATTACTTTATAACTGGCAAAAGTTGTTCTAGTAAAAAAGAAATCGGAAATCGGATTAGACATGAAGTTAAAGATTATATCTTTCAGGAATTATTGGATTTGTGTATCATTTTTAGATATACCCCAGAGCTAGTAACTTCAAATCAGGAGCAATGGATGCATGACAAATATAATGAATGGAGAAAAATGCGGAGCAATAAGGAAATAGGAAATGTTGCTCATCTTTTATGACACTGGGGACAGTCCCCACTGTTTTATTAAGAAGGGAGATAGGAGGGTAAAATGAAGAATATTAAAATAACTGAGTTAAAAAGATACTTAAAAATGAAATCAGACAAAGAATTGGTTAATGAAATAGTTGATCTATTTAAACTAAGTTCAAAGGTTAAGGAATACTATAACTTGAAAGTTGATCCAGATAATGAGGAATTGTTGTTAAAAGATTATAAACAAATAGTAGAAGAACAATTTTTCCCATCAAGAGGTAATTCAGTATTAGAATATAAGATTTTAAAGGATGCTATTTCTAACTTTGAAAAGCTATCTAATAAGCCTGAAAATGTTGCAGATTTAATGTTAACATATGTAGAGAATGGTGTAGAGTTTACAAATACATATGGTGAAATAGATGAAAGATTTTACAACAATATAGCTAGGATGTATTTTAAAACACTCCAATATATACTAGAGAATAATCTAGAAGATAAATATAAAAAAAGATGTGAAGATGCTATAGCAATGACAGGAGATATAGGCTATGGATTTGGGATGGAGATGGAGGACATCTATTATAATGCTTTTCCAGATGATGAAGAGGATGATGAGTAAAATAACACTGGGGACAGTCCCCACTGTTTTATATCGATAAGATAAGGGGGAGAAACATGTTAGAGGTTAAAAGAATTGAGCCGGAAACAACATATAATATTAGGCATACAGTTTTACGGCCACACCAGACAATAGAAGACTGTAAATATGACACCGACCATGAAGACAATGGATTTCATCTAGGTGTATTTAGCCAAGGAAAATTAATAAGCGTAGCATCATTCTGTACTGAGGAACATCCAGACTTTCCCATAGAAAACCAATACCGCTTAAGGGCAATGGCAACACTTCCTGAGTATAGAAACTTAGGAGCTGGAAGGTTAGCTGTTAGCTATGGTGAAGAGTTAATAAAAGAGCGAGGTGTTAAACTATTATGGTGCAAAGGGAGAACTACTGTGCAAGA
>CAZAGS010000223.1:0-2049 GCA_964484955.1 uncultured Tissierellaceae bacterium | reverse complement strand
TTATTTAATCCAATTATAGATTGAATTATGGTCTTGAAAAATCTTTGGTCTCCATCCACAATATGGGCATCATAATCTATAAATGAAGTTTTCTTTTTAAGAATCAAGTTATAGTGCAAATCTCTTCTTTTTTGCTCTTCATTTACAGGATATATATCAAAATAGTTTTCTCCTATTGGGCATTTCCAAGGATTTGTTCCATAGATTTTATCTCTTAAGTCAATAAAACTCCTACCATTAATACTTAATATCTTAAAGTCAGGGTAACTACATCTAATAAATTCAAGATCTAGAGCTTTAACTACCTTACTTAGAAGTTCATTTTGTGTTTTTATTAGTCTTGCTTCCTCTAAGGCCAGTCTGTCTTCTATGTCTTTATAGACCATTACCCCACCACTAAAGTCGCCTTCTCTGTCATATATAGGTGAACCGCTGACTTCTTTATGTAATATTCCGGAGACCCTTTCTATTTTCATTTCATATTCTGAAACTACTTGTCCTCTGGCTACTCTTTGAAATGGAAAGTCTCCATCTTGTATAAATCTATTATTTTTATCTAATATAACTGCATTTTTAGTAATATCATTCAGATTAGTTATAGAAGGATTGTCAAAAACAAAGTTTTTCTCCAATCCTCTATTAGATTGAATTATATCTCCATTTTTATCAAATATTATTATCTCATCAGATATATTGTTGATTATTGCTTCTAGCTGTTTATTTCTTTTTTTAAGCATCTTTTGATTTACAACTTTATCAGTAACATCCCTTACTGACAGGATTATATATTCCATATTATTCTCTACAAACATTGGTACAACAGAAATATTCCAGTATTCCTTTTCATTATTATTAATTTTAACACATTTTTCTTCCATATAATAAGGAGTGCCAAGATTATCAATATGATTTTTGATATCTCTATATCCAAAGGATAAATATGATGGCACTATTTTTACAAGACTTTTTCCTATACTATTCTTTCTTATATTAAATGGTGTATCGAAGAAATCAAAGAAATTTTGATTTCCATTAATCAAAACTAAATCAGGGTAAGTAAGAATGGAAATTCCATTCCCTTGAGTTGTACTTTGTATTTCTAATAAATCATATTTTTCTTGAGTTAAATTTGTATAATCTCTAATAAATTTAAATATTTTTTGATCTTTGTCTTCATTGGTGGAACAGGATATTTTACCTTTAATTGGAAGTAATTCTTTAGTGAATAAAAATATTGTAGTTTCATCTTTCATATGTAGTAAATTAACTTGTGAATCTATTCTAAATATCTTGCTTGCTTCTTCAAGAGGCTTTCCCATTAATTCAGCTTCTGTATATCCAGTTAGCTCTATGATACCTTTATCAACGTCAATAATAATATTATCTTTACTAATTAAGATTCCTTCATAAGTATGTTGCTTTATATTATTGTCCATATTGTCCTCCCAAATTTAGAATATAAGGAATAAATCATAGAATAAATAATAGCTTTTGCATTTACAACTTATACCTATTATACCACAAGTTAGATAATTTAAAGTATTCAGAAATTAATTTAGACCACCAATCTAGACCCTAGAAACATAAAAAAGACAAGAACACTTTTATAAGTATTCTCGTCTATATTTACCTTTAACGTCCTACTAGATATTTCAAGTATGGTGACTCTAATGGTAATATCATTACAGTTTCGCCATTTATAGTGGTTTTATAGGATTCTAAGGAGCGGTACATATTGAAGAATTCAGCATCTTTGCTGTATGAAAGGTTATAGATTCTTGCTGCTTCCTTCTCACCTTCTGCCTCAATGGTTCTTGCATCTGCTTCGGCTTTAGATAGCATTTCCGCTACTTGTCTATCTGTTTCCGCAACTATCTTTAATGCTTCTGCATCACCTTGTGATAAGTATTCCTGTGCAGTACTTTCACGTTCTGAAATCATCCTTTGATATACGGACTCTTCATTTGATGCAGGAAGATCTGCACGTTTCATTTTAATATCTACAAGCTCTATACCACTTAAGTTACGAGCTAATATTTCATTTACTTG
>CAZAGS010000222.1:0-2054 GCA_964484955.1 uncultured Tissierellaceae bacterium | reverse complement strand
ATTTCTCATAGGTTAAAGTAGTATCAAATCCTAGTACTACATAGTCTATGTCTTTATGCCTTTCCTGTTCCAATATAAAGCCTGCTCTTTGAAATTCTTCTTCTAAAGCTGGAGTGCCCAATAGATAAATTCTTGCATTGGGTTTTAATTTGCTTAAATACATAGTAGTAGCTTCACCTGAAGTAAATACTTCTTCATCAACAGCATCTATACCTAAATTGTTAAGTTTTTCAACATATGAATGTTTATCTTTTGATGAATTATTTGTAAGAAATATATATCTTTTTCCTTTTTCTTTTATGGTTCTTAGGAAATCTTTAGAACCAGGGATTAATTCATCGCCAAGATAAATAGTTCCATCCATATCAAGTAAATATACTGTAACTTGTTTTAGATTATTCAAATTCTTCCTCCTTTGAATCTCTTAACTAAATAAACCCATAACTAAATTCTTGATTGTTTCAAAATGACTTGGTAAATTAAGAGTAAATAATGCTAATCCTTCTGAGTAAGTTACCATTAATAATACTACTAATAATGCAAGTATAAATGGCCATACTTCTTTTATAAACTCCTCTATTGTAACACCAACTATAGAACATACTGTAAACATCATGCTTCCAAATGGGGGAGTTAATCCACCTATCATTATATTAACTATAAAAATCATTCCAAAATGTACTGGATCAATTCCAAATACTTTAACAACTGGTACTAATAGTGGTGCTAAGATAACTAATGCTGCCCCACCTTCTATAAACATTCCTATAAATAATAACAGCAAGTTTATTACCATTAATAATACTATAGGACTACTTGTCATATTCATAAGTGCTTCTGTTATCATTTGTGGTATTCTTTCTAGTGTAAGATAGTATCCAAATACTTTAGCAGATGAAATAATAATCATTACTGCACCAGTACCCTTTACAGTATCCATTAGAATCTCAGGTATATGTTTAATCTTTAACTTTTTGTATACAAAAAAACCTACTAGTACTGAGAATAATACAGCTATTCCTCCTGCTTCTGTAGGAGTAAACATTCCAACTCTCATTCCCATTATTATTCCTAATGGAATAAATAGAGCCCAAATAGATTTTAAAAATTGCTTAAACATGTCCCAAGGAGAAGCTATTTTATCTCTATTAGGTACATATTTTCTTCTTACGGCTATAATCTGAACAGCTATCATAAGTGAAATAGTCATTAATATTCCAGGCATATATGCTGCTAAGAACATATTCCCAACTGATACGTTGGCAATTATTGCATATAATATTAGGTTTGTTCCTGGAGGTATAACAGGACTTACTGCTGATGAAGCTGCAGTTATTGCTGCTGAGAAAGGTTTAGAGAATCCTTTCTTAACCATTTCAGGAACCAGAATTTTAGACTGCATGGCTGCGTCTGCATTGGCTGAACCGGAAATACCACCCATAAATGCAGAAAGTAATACGTTTACCTGCGCCAGTCCACCTTTTGTATGTCCTACTAAAACATCTGCAAAGTCCATTAATGCCTCACTAATTCCTGAATAATTCATTACGGAGCCTACCATTATAAAAAATGGTACAGCTAAGTAAGGAAAAGATTCTACAGATGTAACAAACTGCTGAATTACCATTTCCATAGGCATTGATGTATTTATAAATATAAAATAAAATAAAGAAGATCCCATTAGAGCAAATGCTATTGGAATGTTTAAGAAAAACAAGACGAATAAAATTATTATTGGTAAAATTGCTAACATATACTTTCCACCCCCCTAATCCTTTTTAGAATCATCTATAAATATTTTTTTAAAACCTCTTACTGCATAAAATAAAGAATAAAATGTTATTAAAGCAAAGGCAATTATTACAGATACATAAATATATTTATAAGAGAACTCCAGTGCAGCAGTAATTTTTGTAGACCCTATAACATATTTATAAGAGAAAACAAGCATGGCAGCAGAAAGTACACTTACTATAATATTAGCTATAAAATCTACTACTGCTCTGCCTTTCCTTGGTAACAGTTTCATTAATACTTCTACACCTATAAGGTCA
>CAZAGS010000221.1:0-2069 GCA_964484955.1 uncultured Tissierellaceae bacterium | reverse complement strand
ATAAGCATAAAACTTTGCATTATGTCCTCTTTCTAATAAATGGACCATTTCATGAACAACAATATATTCCAAGCATCTTGGGGATTTCTTTGCTAACTCTAGATTAATCCAGATTCTCTTAGCTTGAATATTGCAGGATCCCCATCTAGTCTTCATAAGCTTAACTCCAAACTCTTCTACCTTAACACCCATTATAGGTTCCCATTTCTCTATATAATATGGAATTAGATTCTTTAGCTGTCCTCTATACCACTCATTCAAAATTCTCTCACGTTTTTCTAATGTACTATTTGGCTTAACATATAAAATAAGGTTATTATCATTATCTAGTTCTACATGCTGCTTGCCCGTAGTTTCAAATATATTTAGTACATACATTTCACCTAAATATAAATGTTCTTCTCCTGTAATAAACTTATTTATAACTTTCTCTTCTTGTAATTCAAATTTAGATCTCTGCTTTTCTATCCATGAGATTTTAGACTTTGCAAAATTTTTGATATCTGAGTCTTTCATCTTTTCAGGAACAGCAAGCATTACTCGCCCATCTGGTGGGTGAACAGAAAGGTGAATATTTTTTATTTTCTTCTTTATGACTTGGATTTCTATGTTGTTGATTTTAATGTTAGTCATGAGCATACCTTCCAGTTATTTTGCATTTCCTTTTTCTTTTAGATAATAAGATAGTTTAAGCTTTAAATACCTCAACTTCTCAATTCTTTGAAACAAAATCTTTTACATCCTTAATTCTATAAATGTTTTCATTCTTAATATAATTTACTAGTGTTAATTTATCATTTATTACCTTTAAAGCCCCACTTTGAATATAACCCATCTTTTCATAGATATAACAGTTTTTTCTCTCTGTTAAGATTGTTTCTAATTCCCATCTTTCTGCTTGAGGATATAAGGTTTCAATACGTTTCATAACCTCTTGAGCAATTCCCTTTCCCTGAAATTCTTTTAATATATTAATAATGTGTAGCTTCATTGTGCCAGGGGACTTTTCAAAGACAAATATACTTCCCACCAAATTATTGTCATAATAAATCTTATAATAGTCCCCTACTTCAAATCTTCTAATGAATCTATCCATAGTTTGAGTTGCAGGACTGAAGTCATGGTCTTCATATTTAATTAATAAAGGCATGAACACCTTTTTCTGTAAATCTAGCAATTCTTCCTTATCTTCAATTGTGGCTTTCTGGAGTTTAATATTAGAATTAATAATCTCAAATAGTCGTTCTAGAAAAGGAAATGGAATAAATTCACCATTTACCACCATTTGTCGTATATCCTCCATACTTATCCATTTTATATCTGCCACTTCCTCCTGTTGTAGAAACAAATCCTCTAGATTTACCTCTCGCCTAACAAGCCAATTATCATCAAAACCGCGACTAAATTTTATTGTAAATAAAGGCTCTAGATCTTTCCCTTCTATATCTAGTCCTATTTCTTCTTTTGTCTCCCGTATAGCTGCATCTATGCTAGTATCTCCTAATATAGCTGAGCCTGCTGCAGCACAGTCCCACATTCCTGGCCACCCTTTTTTATCTAATTGACGCCTTTGTATAAGAAGTTCACCCTTACTATTTACTACCCACACATGTACCACAATATGATAGTCTCCTGTTTTCATGGTGATTCCTCTTTCATGGGTAGCTCCAGTTTTTCTTCTATATTTATCATATATATCCCAGATTTCCATTTTCTCCTCCTTAATTAACACCAATTATCACCTGCACCAAACCATTAATAAGCCAATATTCCATAGCAGTTGCTATAATGCAAAGCATAATGAAAAATCCCAATTTAATTTCGCCAGCCTGGTCTTTCCAATATTCACCCCTGAATAAAGAGATAATGTCTGGTGTTAGTGAAAACTTTAGGGATTCTTCGAAATCGTCCATATCACTAAAGATCATATTAAATATAAATTTATACACTGTAAAAGCATTAATTATTATTAAAACTATTAATACAAAAGCCATCACATAACTCACTCCTTTAGTCCTTAATAGAATTATAACATATTAATCTACCTCACTGTTCATTTACCTCAGATC
>CAZAGS010000220.1:0-2075 GCA_964484955.1 uncultured Tissierellaceae bacterium | reverse complement strand
CAACAGAAGGTTTTTCTGCAATTATTACTTTTTTCAAGATTTACAACTCCTTACTATACTTAAATATGTAAAGGGACAAAATTATGTCCCTTTTTATTCAAAGATTTTAAAAGAGTAGATTCTCACGCTGCGCTCAGAATGACAGATGCTCGGGTGGTTGTCATCCTGAGATGGACAATATAATCAATGCTGACGAAGGATCTCCTCTTTTAATCTTTTAATTGTGCATTGTAAATTGTGAATTGTGAATTATCCTTTTAGGTTTTTTATAGTCCTCTGCTTTAGATTATATTCTGCATCTGGAATGTTTCCTATGGCTTTATCTATTAGTTTTTCTGCGTTTATAGGTTCATTATTTTCGTCTACTACTTTTACGCTGCCTTTTATAGGCTTGGTTTTCCAGGCTTTTGCATGTTTGAATTCTTCCACCTCTCCCCATAGATAAGGTACTGGCAAGAATCCTGCTGCAAATATTTTGTAGAATCCTTCTGGTGAGTATGGATTGTCTATATGTTTTTCTATAGCATTTATTACAATTCTAGCTTCACTTAATAGGTCTTGCATTCTTTCTTCAACATCTTGATTCTTACTCATATCTTCTATGGCTCCGGCTCTTCTAAGTTCACGATACTTTTGCAGGGCGAATTGAGTTATTTGAACGCTTTCATTTATTATATCAGGGGTGGCTAAGTGTACAGCTTCTGAATAAGAAACCACATGTATAATAGATGGCATTGCTTCATTATGTGGGTCTATATCGTCCATCAATGCAGTTACTGCTGCTAACTGTATTTTGGCTTCATTTAAATCTGGTTTAAAGTAATCTAGTCCAGCTCTTGGCTGTAATAACACTCTAAAACCAGGATCTTCTAGCTCTCTTACAAGTTGCAGCATAGCTCTTGATTTGGCTAAGTCTTGAATACCCCAAGTAAATCTAGGTGTATTTAACATATTTTGAAGTATAAATGTTTTTATTCCTAGTTTTTTTGCTAGCTTTGCTGCTAGATATTCACTAACTATATAGGTTACATCATCTGCTCCACGGAAGGCAAAGTGATGGGGTACATTTGGCTCAAAGGGTTTGCCTGTAGTTGCTATATATCTTATTGTATCTATATGTTGTTGTAAATTTGTATAAAGGTCATAAGGTCCTCTTTCATCAAGTTTGTTAAACCACCAAAGGGACAGTGCATGCCAAGACATATTTAATGTTTCTTCATGCATTTTTGCCAAATTAGTAATATCCTTTGTACCTGCATAGGTTCTTACTAATAATGGTCTTGCTGCTTGCCAAATCATCCTATATTCTTCTGGATAATTTACCGGAACTCCTCCACCATTAGGTTTGTCTTCCCAATCCTCACCAAAGTTGGATTGAGTTAATTGTGAACTGCCTATGGAAAGTATGTCTAAATAGCCCGCATCTGCTAAGGCTTTAGACCACCTTAGGAACTCTTCTACATTTTCCAGTCTAGTTTCTGATGAAGAATAGGGTCCTACATGTGCTCTCATTAATGGAACAAATGATCGCTTCATATTAGCATCTATTCTTTTTACAACTGTATCCTTATCCGTTCCATATTCAGGATAATTCCCATTATCCACTGCTTTAAAGTTCAAATATTCCCCTGAATCTATTACCATTCTACCAAATTCCATAAGGTTATCATCATATTGACTACCTTCCATTATATCTCTTGGTATTCTTTCTTCTGGAACGTCCATCTTTAATAGGGTTTCACGTGCAGATTCTCCACCCATATAGGTTTTAACTAGGCCTTTAAATTCTTTTTCTATTACAGCGCAAGTCTGTGGAAGTCCTCCGAAGGATACTGAGTTAATCTGCCCATCCTGATAGTTTAATAAATTGTTGTTTCTTAACTCTTCTAGCAAGTATCCTACCATATTTACTGCATCATCTTGGTCTAGTCTATAACTTATACCTATTCGAGTTATTTTGTTTTTCATTATCCAGTCTACTACCTTTTTCCTATTTATCTCATGTCTATAGTCATTTAAAGCCTTAGCAGTTTCATCATCTGCAATTACTACTGTGTATCCACAATCTCTTAATA
>CAZAGS010000219.1:0-2083 GCA_964484955.1 uncultured Tissierellaceae bacterium | reverse complement strand
AATAAATTAGCCTTCACTAATATAGACGAATTTTATATGCTAATATTCTAAAAATCTTTGTTAATATAATAATATCATCTAAAACTTATTTTGTTTAATGTTTTGCTATAATAGACTTTTTATTATTCTAATAGGAACCATTATTAATGGATATGTTCTTAAGTACAGAAAAGGCATTGAATGTCATCTGTACATTCAATGCCTCAAACACCTGTTATTGCAACATCCTATAGTTTTTATAATCTACAAACACATTCCGTATTCCTTGGGAGATCAATAAAGATATCATAAGTAGATAGTGTGCCCTTCGGGGGAATGGTATCCCGAATTATAATCCCTTAAATCCATTTCCCTTCTGATTTGTTCCATTGAAGAAATAATTCTCGCTCATAGAGTATACTTTCAAATGGTTGCACAATAAAATCAGTAACGACATCGATTACATTATTAAAATCTAAATCTACTTTTATTGTGTTTTTGATAAATGCATTCCACCTTATTATTATTTGTCCATCCTGTTTAAGTAACCTTACATTCTTTAAAGTATCTTTCTCATATACTCTTCCACGATTATCTAATGTTTCAAAAATTGCTTCTTGTAGCTTTCTCCCTTCAAAATTATAATTCAAAGCAAGATAATAAATATCAAAGAAATCTTTCATCCTACTATTGAATTCCATCCTATCAATTATTGCATCCCATTTCTCTGCAATCGTAGACTCTAAAGAATATGTTAGTACTTCTGGACTATTAAAACTTGGTAATAATACTTCCATTTTTCTCTTATTTGGTTTAGGGATAACAACATCCCCGACCCCTATGTCTATATCAAATGGTGTTCTCGTATTGCCGACTTTCCCTACCATCTTTATCCTTGCACCATGATACTCTTTTTGCTCTGATATAGAATTAATAGATTTTATTTCAAATTTTATAAATTCATTTTCTGTATCTATGTTTATAATATCGTGAATCATTTCTAAAATCTTTTCATTTTCGTTTGACCAATTTTTCATAAGAAAGTCTATATCCATAGTTGGTCTGCTTTCAAAATTTGTAATTATATAAAGAAATAGACCACCTTTTAAAATAAGCTTGTCTTGAAATTTTGAATAACTTAACCTTCTTAAAAATTCTTCCTGACAAAATAATTGCAAAGTCAGCTGAAATGATAATCCTGAATTCTGTGCTTTATTCTTTAATTTTTGTAGCAATGATTCTGTAATATTCATCACAACCACATCTCAATCATAGTTCTTACCTTATTTTCAGCTCTCATTTTTTTTGAATATTTCAATAGATTTGAGATGTTTTTTTGTGGATCTTTTATATAGCTTTTAATGGCTTGATTAACTAGCTCTTTATCTATTTTATTTGAGTTTCTTACTACATCACAAATGGTTCTATCTCTGTCAAAGATATGTATTTCTTGTCCTTCATAAATATCTTCGGTCTTCCCAATATTCATGTATTTTTCATGAATATAATATGGCTTAACTTTAGGATATTCAATTTCAAATCTTGGTCTAGAACTTCCTCTTGCTACAGCAAGGTGCCATTCACTCGGTGTGCGATCAGTATATTCATATATATACAAAGCTGACAATAGGTATATCACAGCATCGGGAAACAACCTTGTTATAATAGTTGTATCTGAGACAAATTCATCATATTGCCACTCATAATATCCTCTTTTTATCTTTCTAATAATCCCTTTGTCCATAAGTTCTTTTAGATATTTATGGTGATATCCACATTCTTGAAATTCTGCTGTTGTAATTACACCATTATATTTATCAAATACCTTCTTATATTTTTTATATTTAGCCATTCAAAATTATCTCCTTATTCTCCAATTAGTGTATAATTATGAATATAGTATAGCTTAAATTTCATACTCTGTCAATCAAGACTATCTACATATAGCACTGAGTGTGTACAGTTTAGACTTGAAATGGTAACCTACTTTTAAATTAACAAAAGTATCCCTGACTACAACTAAACTAGCTGCTTCATAATGCTCATCTTTTAATGGACATGTTCCCGTGAACAAGAAAAGCATCAAATGTCATCTGCCCATTCA
>CAZAGS010000218.1:0-2088 GCA_964484955.1 uncultured Tissierellaceae bacterium | reverse complement strand
GATTCCTGAATAGTTCATTACAGAACCTACCATTATAAAGAAAGGTACTGCTAAGTAGGGAAATGATTCTATTGAAGTAACAAATTGTTGAATTACCATTTCCATTGGCATTGATGTGTTTATAAATATAAAGTAGAATAATGAAGAACCCATTAAGGCAAAAGCTATAGGTATGTTTAAGAAAAACAATACAAATAATACTATTATTGGTAAAATCGTTAACATAATTTGTCCACCTCCTATTTGTCTATAGAATCATCTATAGAGTCATCTAGAAATATTTTTTTGAAACCTTTTACAGCATAAAAAAGCGAGTAAAATGTTATTAATGCAAAGGCAACAATAATACTTGCATTAATATACTTATAAGAAAATTCCAGAGCAGCAGTAATTTTAGTAGATCCTACTACATATTTATAAGAAAAAAATAGCATAGCAGCAGATAGTATACTAACTATTATATTGGTTATAAAATCTACTACAACTCTTCCCTTTTTAGGCAAAAGTTTCATTAATACTTCTACACCTATAAGGTCATTATTTCGATAAGCATTAGCAAAGCCTAAAAATATAACCCATACAAATGCTCCAACTGCAATTTCATCTACCCAATGATATGTGAACTTAAGAAAGTATCTAGTATATACGTTCATAATTACTAGAACTGTAGTTATAGATAAGAAAATAGCGCCTATGTATAATTCAAAATCTTTTCTAAATCTTTCAAAAAAGCCTTTCATATTAACCTCCTATAAAAATGTTTTAAAATTGGAAGGAGACAATCTCCTTCCAATTTTCTTTAATAAATTAAAGACTTACTATTTTAAATTAGCTTTTATTTTGTCTAATTCTTTTATTATTTCATCGTAAATACCAGGAGTCCATTTATCGAACTTGGAGAATACTGGTTCTGCTGCTTTAAGGAAAGCTGCTGAATCAACTTCGTGGAAGTTTACTCCTTCAGCTTTTAACAATACTTCATACTCTGATTCTAACTTAATAGTTTCTGCTAAGTTATCATCAGCACCATTATTAAACTCTTCTTGTATGATAGTTCTTTCTTCTTCAGTTAACTTGTCCCAAAGCTTTGTTCCAATAGTAACAGCTGAAACACCTAGTAAGTGATTTGTAAGTGAATATTCTTTAACATTTTCGTATTGTCCAGTACCATAATAAGTCATTATTGAACCTTCAACACCATTTATAACACCTTGTTGGATAGCAGCATAAGTATCAGGGTAAGGCATTGATACCGGGTTTCCACCCATTGCTTCTATTGTGTAAGTGTATAACTGGCTGGTTGGTACACGAATATTCAAACCTTTCATATCATCTGGAGTCTTAATTGGAACGTCAGTCATCATGCTTCTGAATCCAAATAACCAGTCTAATGAAAGTACTTTTATACCGTGTGTTTCTGCTTCTTTGTTAAGATTTTTTACTAAATCTGTCTGCATCATTGCAAGATACTCATCAAATGTACTATACAAGAATGGACCTGTTACTGCGTTGTAGTCTGGCACATAATCTCCTAAGAAGTTTACACCATCAACTAATATCCAGTCTGAACCTGCAACTACTTGCTCCATACCATCTTTACCTATTGGTAATATACCACCAGTAAATACTTGAAGTTCTAATGAACCATTACTTCTCTTATTTATTGCTTCTACTACCTTTTTCAATGATATAGCAGTTTGCTCATCATCAACAAATTTGGTACTAACTTTAATAACTTTCTTTTCTACCTTACCAGGTGTATCTGTAGAACCATTTCCTCCTGCTGGAGCTTCAGTTTTACCACATGCAGCTAAAGACAGAGCCATAGCCAGTACAAGTAAAATTGCTAAAAATTTCTTCACTAAGATTCCTCCCCTTTTTTTTAAAATTGCTCTAAATATTCCCTAATATGTTACCATTAGACTTTTTACTTGTCAATCAGTTAACTTATTATTAGTTTCCTATTTAGATAGGTTTTTAGTTAGAGCTGGTGATTTTGATATCGCTTTCCTATTGGCAATAAAAAATCCACAATTATGCCCTCTTTCGAAGACATAATTATGGCTCTCATTCTCTCTAACCAAATAT
>CAZAGS010000217.1:0-2089 GCA_964484955.1 uncultured Tissierellaceae bacterium | reverse complement strand
TTGAGAAAAGAAATTAGAAGGCTAAAAGAATCGTCAAGACAAAAAGCCTTGTGGTCTGATAAGGTAGAAGCGACTAAAATTGGCTCTGGTCCAGTAGATAGAGGCTATATTGGACATATGGCTGCCAAAATGATGAAACGTTCCAAGACTATAGAAAACAGATTTGAAAAGGCTATAGAAGAAAAAGAAAAATTATTAAAGAACATAGAAACTATAGAAAAGTTAAAAATGAATCCATTAAGCCATCATGCTAAGCAATATGTGAATGGAGAAGATTTTACTATAGCATATGATAAGGAGAATATATTCAAACCTATAGAATTTACAATTGAAAAAGGAGATTGTGTAGTTATCAAGGGGGATAACGGTAGTGGCAAATCTAGTATCATAAAAGCAATCTTAGGAAACCCTGTTCCTTGGAAAGGTATACTTAAAATTGCAAAAGGTATAGCTATCTCCTATGTTCCCCAAAGCTTTCATAGAGTCAGTGGCAGTATAAATGAATTTGTTCATGAACAGCAATTAGATAAAACAAAATTATTAACTACATTGAGTCAGCTAGGTTTTTCTAAAGAACAATTTGATATTTCTATTGAGAATTTTAGTATGGGACAAAAGAAAAAGATATTATTAGCTAAGTCCATATGTGAAGAAGCCCATTTATATATTTGGGATGAGCCTCTTAACTATATTGATGTAATTTCTAGAATTCAAATAGAAAACATGATTTTAGAATATTCACCTACAATGATCTTAGTAGAACATGATAGAATATTTATAGATAAGGTAGCCACTGATATTATTGAATTAGAGAAGTAAGATAATAATTGAATATGATAAAATAAAATGTAACTAGAAAATGAAATTGGTATCAATTCCCTTTAATATGGGTATTAATATAACTAATGTTAATACCTATATGGAGGGATATTATTGATTTATTCTAAGAGTATTATAAAAAAATGGGAATTATGGGGTATTGTTTGGATTATATTAGTAGGTACTTTACTACACTTCACATTTGAATGGTCAGGGGAATCTAAATTTGTAGGTTTATTTAGTCCTGTAAATGAAAGTGTGTGGGAACATCTCAAGATGAGTTATTGGGCAGTTACTACTTTTATGATTATTGAGTATTGGTTTATAAAACCATATACTAATAGCTTTTTTATCTCCAAGTTTTTAGGTGTATTAGCTATGAACTTATTTATAGTAGTTGTGTTTTATACTTATACTTCATTTATGGAAGAAAGTTTGATTATAGATATAGGATCATTTATGATTGGTGGAGTAATATGTCAGCTAATAGGGATTAAGATTATGAACAGCAGATTTAGTCAAGGAATGGAAAGATTAGGACTAGGATTATATATACTTATGGGTCTAGTTTTTGTATTATTTACATTTTATCCGCCACATTTAGGCATATTTATGGATTCAAATAGCAAAACATATGGTATACCGTAAAATTCATAACAAAATATGAATAAACTAATAGATAATGTGGATAAATATATTTTTAAAATATTCTTATCCACATTATATCGTTGGCTAAGGTATTACTTTATGATAAAATTGTCTAATACAAGGGGGTAATTATTTTGAAGGATTTTCTAGTGGCAGACCATATAATAGAAGAAAGGATAAATGTGGATCATATTCCAGCTTTGCTATTTAGACCGAAAGATAAAGAAGGGTTACTACATACGATTATATTTTATCATGGATGGGGTTCTAATAAAATTAGTCAAAGAATCAGGGCTTTCATATTATGTAGCTTGGGATATCAGGTTATAGTTCCTGATGCAATACATCATGGGGAAAGGGGTTTGC
Source organism: uncultured Tissierellaceae bacterium (assembly GCA_964484955.1). Taxonomy (GTDB): domain Bacteria; phylum Bacillota; class Clostridia; order Tissierellales; family Tissierellaceae; genus CAYZDC01. The sequence continues at coordinate 256 of CAZAGS010000217.1, read as the reverse complement.
TTGAATATATTAATCCTGATAATGTTAGGGATAACTTTTGGCCAGTAGTGTTTAATAATATTGAAGAATCAGAACTTATAATAAATGAATTAAAAGAAAAATATAATGCCAATCCAGGCACTATATCTGTAATGGGACATTCCATGGGAGGCTTTACTTCCGCAGGGATATTTACACACAATCCTAATATTAAAACCATGGTGGTAGTCAATGGTTCATGTAATTGGCTTCATACCAACAATATATTTAAAGAGAA
>CAZAGS010000216.1:0-2090 GCA_964484955.1 uncultured Tissierellaceae bacterium | reverse complement strand
CTATGGAAAACAATCCTTTTGATTTAACTAAAATGTGGTTAAAAGAAGATTTTCCTTTAATTCCAGTTGGAGAATTTGAATTAAATAGAAATCCATCTAATTACTTTGCAGAAATAGAACAAGCAGCTTTTAACCCTGCCAATGTAGTACCAGGAATTCATTTTTCACCTGACCGTATGTTACAGGGTCGCTTATTCTCCTATGGAGATGCACAAAGATATCGTCTGGGAGTTAATCACAACCAAATACCTGTTAACATGCCTAAAGCAGTTCAAAATCCACATAGTTTTCATCGTGATGGACAAATGCGTGTAGATGGTAACTTAGGAAGTGAATTACACTACGAGCCTAATAGTTATGGAAACTGGAAAGATGATCCTGCTAATAATCCTCCAATGGAAAAAGGTGGAGATGTTTATAGATATGATTTCAGAGAAGATGATTCTGATTATTATACTCAGCCAGGTCTTCTATTTAATGCTATGACAGATGATCAAAAGCTAGTATTATTTGATAATACTGCAAGAAATATGGGAGATTCAACACTTCAAATAAAACACAGACATATATATAATTGCTATCAAGCAGACCCTGAATATGGTAAGGGAGTAGCAAAGGCAATGGATATTGCAATTGAAGATGTAGATTTAAATTTACCAAAGAAAGATTCCCATGAGAACCTGAAAAAGGCTAATAATATGCATCCAGAGTTAAATATACCAACAGAGCCAGCTAATCCAGAAAGGGAAATAGATACAAATACTATGGATTATATAGCACCAGAAGATGACCCATGGTTACTATAAACTAGGTATAAAAATATTGTAATCAAAATCATATTGATAAAATTCCTTATGTAAGATATAATCTAAGTAATAATAGTTGTCAATAGCAAGGAAGTAGGTGAAATTCCTACACGAACAAGTCACTGTGAATGCGGAGCAAACTCCAAGATCTTAAAGATCAGCCACTATATATTATGGGAAGGCGGAGGGAGCAATGAGGCTAAGTCAGGATATTTGCCGACAATGCTCTCATTTTGTTTTCTTTGTATAAAACAAGTGATAATATCTGACATGATATAAAAACATGTAAGTTTGAGCATTTGCCGGTAAATTGGCAAATGCTTTTTATATTTCTAGGAGGAATAAAATGAAATTAAATTTAAAGAAAATATCAATGCTATTATCAGTAGCATTACTCTTATCCATGGTAGTAGGTGGATTTTCACCAAGTAAAACCTATGCAAAGATGGACTCACCAAGCATAGAAAAGGTCTTACAAGAAACTGCAGAATATATGATAGAGAATAAAGAAGGTTTTTCAGATGCTTGGCCAGTTTTTACATTAGTAAGAAGTGGAACCAAAGGTATGGATAGTATGTCAGACTTATATTTAGCTAACTTAAAGAAAGAGCTAATCCAAAAAAAGGGAGTATTAACAAGTAGCAAATACTCAGATTATTCTAGAGCAATTATAGTATTAACATCCATAGGGGTAGACCCAAGAAACATTCAAGGATATAATTTACTAGATAATCTTAAAGATATGAAAGAAATCACTATTCAAGGAATGAATGGACCACTTTGGGCCCTATTAGCAATAAATTCTCATAATTATTCTGCACCAATTTCAGAAGAAATACTTATAAAATATATATTAGAACATGAAAAGCCAGGCGGTGGTTGGTCACTAAGTTCTCATATTTCTGAAGTTGCAGATGTAGATATTACGGCTATGGTATTGACTAGTATTTCAAAATATAAAGATAGAGTAGATGTAAAACCGTATATTGAAAGAGCTTTAAACTTTCTATCAAATTCCCAAAAGTCTAATGGGGGTTTTGAAACCCTATCAACTTTAAATTCAGAAAGTTCTTCTCAAGTAATAATAGCACTTAGCAGTCTTAATATTGACCCTACAAAGGATACTAGATTTATTAAAAATGGTCACAGTGTTATGGATAGCTTGATCAATAACTTTTATAATGGCAAAGGTGGATTTCTTCATATAGAAAATGGTAAAGTAGATAAGATCGCAACTGAACAGGCCCTCATGGCCTTAACAGCCTATAAAAGATTTAAAGAAGG
>CAZAGS010000215.1:0-2096 GCA_964484955.1 uncultured Tissierellaceae bacterium | reverse complement strand
TTTAGATAAATCAATTGAATAAATTAATTCAGTTTTGTCACTTTCAAAAGGAATTTGCAAGTATACATATAGCAAATTCTTTTCTGCATTATAGAAAACTCTATCACTATTAGTTTTAGTAATAGGAGTCCTGGTTTTTTCTTTTATATCATATAGAATTACAGTAAAATCATTATTACTTGGATTGTTTTCTAATATAATTATATTTCCATCAGGTTGAATATAAAAACTAGAAATATTTAATTCCAACACATCATATTTTTCTTTTAACTCTAAGTCATATATATTTAGTTCTTTTTTATTTTCTTTTTCGCTATTTTTAAGATAGGCTATAGTCTTTTCATTTATAAACTTAGGACATGAGCCTTGATCTATAAGTCTAAAACTTTTCCAATCTTTTGTAACTGATATTTTATAGTTTACATTCTCTTTATCTTCTTCTGTAATCATAAAAGAATCTTTTTCTATTCTTAAGGCTGTTATAGTTTTTTCGATACTAGCTTTTAATCTTGTTATATTTTCTTTTATATTGTATTCATAAATATTAGAGATGTCCTTTAACGAATTATCTACAATATAAAGAGTGTTAGAATCCTTCCAAGCAGTAATATTTGGTGTCAAAGGTTCTTCAAAAAGGACTTTGTAGGCCTTTCTATCTGCTTTAGGTATAATATATAGAGAACTTAAACTTTCCTTCGATTCAATAACTGAAATATGTTCGAAATCTGGACTAAATCTTGAATTATTTATTTTCATATTAGATGAATATATAAGACTTTTTTCATTGTTTTCAATATCATAATACCAAAGGTGTTCATTAATGACTTTTTTCTCTATATCTCTTTCTGCTTTAGCATAGAGAATATATTTATTGGCTATATAGTCTAATATATATCCCTCATCTATTAATGAAGAAATGAATGTTTTCTTAGTAGTTATTATGTCTCCTGTATTAGCATCCATCAAAACAGAAACATTTGCTAATGGAGCTTCAGGATTATCTTTATCAAATACATTATTATAAGTAATATCCCATAGTAACTTACCATCTTGGGGTATCAAGGTGGTTATAGGTGAAGTATTAGATGCAATTTTAAACTCTGAGTCGATTTTATTAATGACATCGGTTATACCAAATTTTAGTTTTAGAGGTTTGAAATTTTCATTTATTATATTAAATTGCATATCATCCAATTTTTTCAATTTATAGCCCTTTAATTCTATAATTACTTGAGGAACCACCAATTGACTAAGCTCTTCATTAGATTGATTTTGAAGATGTATATTCATTTCATTGCCAATTCTAACAATTTTACTTACTTTTATCCCAGATGATTGAAACAATCCTAAAGAAGCTATCAATTTAGTAGTTAAACCCTTTTTCAATACTTCTACTTTGGGCTCTACAGATTGAAAACCCTTTGATAGTAGGACCTGTTCTACAGTGTAGCTAATTTCTTCTTCTTTAATATTACTATTTGCTTCTTTAAATAAAATAGGATCGGCATTGCTACATCCCATTAAAGTTAATATGATAGAAAGAAATATCAATAGGCTAAACATACGCCTCATAAATTTCGCCTCCCTTTATAGTAGTTTACAATATATATTGTAATTCTACAAGAATAATCTAAAATTAGTTTTGACTTTAGGGTATAATATTATATAATATACTAGTTAGGAACAAATGTTCAATAAAGAGGTGTAAAAAATATGAACAAATTTAAAATAAATTCAGCCTACACACCGACAGGGGATCAGCCTAAAGCTATAGCTAGTTTGGTAAATGGCTTAAATAATAAATTAAAGCATCAAACTTTAGTAGGGGTTACCGGCTCTGGTAAAACCTTTACTATGGCCAATATAATTGAGGAAGTCCAAAGGCCTACCTTAGTAATAGCTCATAATAAAACCTTGGCTTATCAATTAGCCAGTGAATTTAAAGAGTACTTTCCTGATAATGCTGTAGAATATTTTGTCAGTTATTACGATTATTACCAACCTGAGGCATATGTACCCCATAGTGATACTTATATTGAAAAGGATGCCTCAATCAATGATGAAATTGACAAACTTCGACATTCAGCTACTGCAGC
>CAZAGS010000214.1:0-2098 GCA_964484955.1 uncultured Tissierellaceae bacterium | reverse complement strand
TTTATAATAAAAGAAGGAGGAATTTTTATGAGTGAATTAATAACTAATAGAGAACATAGACAAGAATTGTTAAAAGAAGTGATTAGGGAATTGCATGAGGGTAAAACTGTAGATGAGGTAAAGGAAAAATTTGCATCAGTAATTGAAGGTGTATCCCCTAGAGAAATAGCAGAAATGGAAGTACAGTTAGTTAAAGAAGGACTGCCAATTGAAGAAATACAATATCTATGCGATGTACATGCGGAGGTTTTTAAGGGAACTCTAGAAGAAATACATCACCCTGATCAGGTTCCAGGACATCCAATTCATACTTTTAGATTGGAGAACAATGCAATTTCTGAACTTATAGAAGATACAATAAAGGTAGATTTAGAACAATTTAAACAAGATGACTCAAAAGAGAATATTAGTAAACTTATCGAAGATTTTAACCTACTATTTGATATTGAAAAGCACTACAGTAGAAAGGAAAACTTAATATTCCCATATTTAGAAAAATACGGTGTAACTGCACCACCTAAAGTAATGTGGGGAGTCCATGATGAGATTAGAGCTAAATTAAAGGATGTTAAATTAGAACTTTCTAACTACAAAGGCAATAAAGCTCAATTGGCAGAAAAAATCCAAGGAGCATTAACCCAAATCGTGGATATGATTTTCAAAGAGGAGAGTATTTTATTCCCAATGGCTTTGGAAACTTTAATAGAAGATGAATGGATAGAAATATATATGGAATCTGATGAAATAGGATATACATTAGTGGCACCAGAAAAGGAATGGGTATTAAAACGGGTCAATCTAGAAATGAAAGAAGAATCAAAAGGGCATACAGAAGGTGGATTTATTAAATTTGAAAATGGATTATTATCAGCAGAGGAAATAGCTGGAATATTCGAAGCTATTCCTGGAGAATTGTCCTTTGTAGATAAGGATAATATTGTAAAATTCTTTACTAAAGGAGAAGAAAGAATTTTTACTAGAACTAAAGCTGTAATTGGGCGTTCTGTAGAAAATTGTCACCCACATGGATCTGTTCATATTGTAAATAAAATAGTAGAAGATTTTAGATCTGGAGAAAAGGATTCTGAACAATTTTGGATTCAAATGGGTGAAATGTTCATATTAATTAGGTTTTTTGCAGTTAGAAATGACAAGGGTGAATACTTAGGAACCTTAGAATATGTTCAAAACATTAAGCCTTTAATGAATCTAGATGGAGAAAAAAGGCTATTGACTGAATAAATTACTAAAAATAGAATCAATATAAGAGAGGCATAGGCCTCTCTTTTTGCATTAGAAATATATTGTATCTAAATTGTAACTAAATAGAAGGGGTTTTTAATTGTAATTAATCGATTTATGTAGTATTATTTATAATAGTAGTTTAATAAATAAGAGGTGTAATAATGAAGAAGAAATTTTTTATAGCATTTATAATATCATTTATAGGTTTTTCAGTGCTTTACTCACGTTTATGGAAATCCATATTGAATCAGGGACCTAGTAAAGTCCATGGGGATGAAGCAAATTTAGATGAGCCAGAGGATGTAAAAAAGCCAAAGATTAAAAATGAAGTATTATTTCTACTAATGGGTGTAGATGCAGAGGATGTTAAGAAATCCAAAGGAACTAGAACTGATACTATGATGTTAACTAAAGTAAATTTTGATACAGGAGAAATAAACATGTTTTCTATTCCTAGAGATACTAGGGTTGTAGTTAAGGGTAAAGAAGACAAAATTAATCATGCCCATGCCTATGGTGGGCCTGACCTAACAATAAATACTGTAAGAGATTTTTTGCATTTGGATTTGGATTATTATGTTAAGGTTGATTATAAAGTAGTAATGGGGATTGTAGAAGCTATTGGTGGGGTAGATATAGATGTACCTTTCCATATGAAATATAGAGATGATACTCCAGGCTTCCCGTTATTGGATATAGATATAAAAAAGGGACCTCAAACATTAATGGGAAAAGATGCACATGACTTTTTACGATTTAGAAAGGGAGCACCTGGATATCCTAGCTACCCGGAAGGGGATTTAGGCAGAATAAAAGCTCAGCAATATTTCATGAAGGAATTAATAAAGCAAAC
>CAZAGS010000213.1:0-2115 GCA_964484955.1 uncultured Tissierellaceae bacterium | reverse complement strand
ACTTCTTGAAATATATTAATTTGGACTAGAAATAAGCTTTGAATGTAGACACAAAATACCATTTCAGAGATTTTTGGTTATGGTTTTGTTCATACTTATAGTATAATAGATAACTGTAGAGCATTAAAATAAATGATAAAAGTTTTAAAATATAAAGGAGAGATAATTTGAAATTAATTTCATGGAATATTGATTCATTAAATGCAGCCTTAACAAGTGATTCAAATAGGGCGGTACTTTCAAGAAAAGTAATTGATACAATTATAGAGATGGATGCAGATGTAATTGCCTTGCAAGAAACTAAATTACCAAGTAAAGGGCCAAGTAAGAAGCATATGGAGCATTTAGCCCAGCTTTTTGAAGGTTACTCATATGTGTGGAGAAGTTCTCAGGAACCAGCTAGAAAGGGCTATGCGGGTACCATGTTTCTATATAAGGATAAGTATTCTCCAGAAGTATTTTATCCTGAGATTCAGGCTCCTTGTACAATGGATTGGGAAGGAAGAATAATTACTTTAGATTTTGGTGAATTTTATCTTACCCAGGTATATACTCCAAATGCAGGAGATGGTCTAAGTAGATTGGAAGACAGGCAAGAGTGGGATGTCAAGTATGCAGAATACCTGCAGAGTCTAGATAAAGAGAAACCAGTCATAGCCACAGGAGATTATAATGTAGCCCATAAAGAGATAGACCTGGCACATCCAGAAAATAATCGTAGGTCAGCAGGTTTTACAGATGAAGAACGTGAAGGCTTTACAAATCTATTAAATAAAGGATTTACAGATACTTTCAGACATATTCATGGCCATGTGGAAGGTGTGTATACCTGGTGGGCACAAAGGGTAAAAACAAGTAAAATCAACAACTCAGGCTGGAGGATAGATTATTGGCTGGTTAGTGATAGGCTAGCTGACAAAATTGTTAAATCTGAAATAATAGACTCTGGTGAGAGACAAGACCATACGCCAATTTTATTAGAAATGGATTTATAGTTAGATAAATTACCAATATTTCTACAAGCAGAACCTCTTGATTACAAGAGGTTTTGTTGTGTAAGAAATTATACATTGACAAGTTAGTTGACAAGGTGTAAACTGTAAATAAGAACAAAGTCTACAGGATGTAAACTGAAAGGAGATGTTTTTATGGCAGAATATAGATTTACAGAAGCAGAAGAAAAATTTGCAGAAATTATTTGGGATAATGAGCCAATTAAATCATCAGAATTAGTTAAGTTATGCGAAAAAGCATTTGATTGGAAAAAATCAACTACTTATACAATGCTAAAGCGATTAGAAGAAAAAAGGATATTTAAGAATGATAAAAGCATAGTAGTTTCATTGATTAAAAAAGAAGACTTTTATGGAGAACAGAGTAAAATATTTGTTCAAGAAAATTTTGATGGATCCTTACCTAAATTTGTTGCAGCATTTACTAAGAGAAATAAACTAAGTAATAAAGAGCTAGAGGAATTAGTAGAATTAATTAATAACCATAAGGAGGATTAATAATGGATGGCTTATTTATACAAATTCTAAATATGAGCATTATATCTTCATATGTAATATTATTTGTTATATTGATAAGATTTTTACTTAAAAGAGCTCCAAAACTTTATTCATATAGCCTTTGGTCAGTTGTTTTATTAAGACTAATAATTCCTTTTTCCTTTGAAAGTATATTTAGCCTAATAAGGGTTAATCCTCAAGCAATATCTTCGGATATTATATTTGCACAAACACCACAGATTAATAGTGGTATAGGGGCAATAGATAATATAGTTAATAATACCTTACCAGCAGCTACAACTACAGCTAGTGTAAATCCAATACAAATTTGGATTGGCATAGGTCAAGTTATATGGTTAGTTGGGATTGCTTCGTTGGTTTTATATAGTATAATAACTACCATAAAACTATCAAAGAGACTAAGATTATCGACTCATGTTTCAGATAATATTTATAAAGCCGATCATATTACAACCCCTTTTGTTTTCGGGCTAATTAGACCTAAAATATATTTACCAGCCAATCTTTCTCAGAATGAAAAGTCCTATATTATAAAGCATGAACAAACCCATATAGAAAGATATGACCATATAATTAAGTTTAT
>CAZAGS010000212.1:0-2135 GCA_964484955.1 uncultured Tissierellaceae bacterium | reverse complement strand
TTATAAAGGGGTGTGAAGTATATGAAATATTTAGCCAAGGACGATAGTCTGTGCATAGAATGTGGGGCTTGTGAAGAGGTATGCTCTAAGACATATTTCAAAGAAGAAAATCCAGAAAAGTCTAGAATAAGAATTAATACTCGTAGTGAAGAAATAATTAATGTATGTAATCAATGTGGCCAATGTATAGATGTATGCGATACATTTGCATTAAAGAGAAACAAACTAGGAGTAGTACAATTAAATAAGAAAAACTGTGTAAATTGCTATATGTGCGTAGGATATTGTCCCACTCATTCAATGAGACAACATGATGACAATCCAGAACCATTTAAATGTATAGCATGTGGAATATGTACCAAAGTATGTCCTACAGGAGCAATCTGGATAGATGAAAGAGATGACTCTTTAGCTGAAGAAAAGACTGACTTAGCATTTATATAAATAGAAAATAAGGAGGTAAAATATATGGATATTGCTACTTTAAAAGCAGGAAGAAAACTTCTAAAAGAACAATCTTATGAACTTAAAGACTTATATAGAGGTTATGCAGATAGAACACTTTACATAAACGTTACAGACAATACAATAGAATCAAAACCAGTTACACAATGGATGAAAGATAAATTTGTAGGTGGAAAAGGTTTTGGCCTGTATTATTTATGGGATGCTGTAACACCAGAAACAAAATGGAATGATCCAGAAAATGAAATTGTAATATCAGGTGGACCTATTTGTGGTATTACTCAATATGCAGGTACAGGAAAAGCACTAGTGTGCAGTATATCTCCTCTAACTGATATTCCAATAGACAGTAATGTAGGTGGATACTTTGGTCCATACCTAAAATTTGCTGGATGGGATGCACTGGAAATACAAGGTAAGGCAGAAAAAGATATAATAGTATTTATAGATGGAAATAAAGGTATTATTAGAATAGAAGAAGCACCATTAGAAGCAATTGATGCCCATGTTCTTGGTGAGCAACTTACTGAAATGTACGCAGATAACGAAGAAGATAAAAAACATATAGCAGTAGTTACTGCAGGTTCTGCAGCAGATCACACTAGAGTAGGATTATTAAACTTTACATTTTATGATTTAAGAAGAAAAGTTACTAGACTAAAACAAGCGGGTAGAGGTGGAATTGGTACAGTATTTAGAGATAAAAAGATAAAAGCACTTGTTATTAAATATCAAGGAGTTACAGGAGATTTAAATAACGTAGCGGACATATCTGTGCTTAACGAAACTGGAATAAAATATCATAGACAAATGCATGACTTAGATGAATCACAAAATAATATGAGAGCTATAGGTACTGCAAATATTATAGAAGTTATGGATCAATATGATTTACTACCAACACATAATTTCAAATTTGGTAGTCACCCAGATACAGAAAAAATAAAATCTACAGTATTTATTGAAGAATATGTAACCCAAGGATTACCAGATGGATGTTGGCGTGGATGTTCTATGGCTTGTGCAAAAGCTGCAGATAATTTTGAGTTAAAATCCGGACCTTATAAAGGTGATAGAGTTACAATAGATGGACCAGAATATGAAAATGCTGCTGGCCTAGGTTCAAATACAGGTATATTTTGTCCAGAAGGCATATTAGAACTAAACTTCTACTGTGATACTTATGGAATAGACACCATATCATTTGGTACACTTACAGCCTTTGTTATGGAATGTTATGAAAATGGTATTATTAATAAAGAAATAACTGGAGGACTAGAACTAAACTTTGGAAACAAAGAAGCAGCCTTTGAACTAATTCACCAAATGTCAAGAGGTGAAGGATTTGGTAAAATTGCTGGTCAAGGAATCCTTAGAATGAAAAAGATTTTTGCTGAAGAATATGGAGGAGACCCAGACTTCTTATTTGACATAGGAATGGAACAAAAAGGACTTGAGTACTCAGAGTACCTATCTAAAGAGTCCTTAGCACAACAAGGTGGATATGGTCTTACAAACAAGGGACCACAACATGATGAAGCATGGTTAATATTCATGGATATGGTTAACAATCAAATCCCTACATTTGAAGATAAAGCAGAAGCCTTACACTATTTCCCAATGTTTAGAACATGGTTTGGACTTTATGGACTATGTAAATTACCTTGGAA
>CAZAGS010000211.1:0-2143 GCA_964484955.1 uncultured Tissierellaceae bacterium | reverse complement strand
CATATACATAAGCTAAAACTTGTCTTCTAGCGTGTAAATCTCCTCTTTTTGCTAAAGTTATCATTTTTTCTGCCATTCTTTGAGTTTCTTTAGCTCTGGTTACTGTTGTTTCAATTCTACCAGTTCTTAAAAAGGATGTTGTTAGATTTCTAAGCATTGCCTTTCTTTGATCAGTAGGACGACCTAGTTTTCTTAATTTTGCCACATATATCCCTCCTTACGTCTTATTACTCATCGCTCTTTCTAAGACTTAATCCTAATTCAGCAAGTTTTCTTTGTACTTCCTCAAGGGATTTTTTACCTAGATTTCTTACTTTAATCATGTCTTCTTCAGTTTTTTGCGTTAATTCTTCAACTGAGTTTATAGAGGCTCTCTTTAAACAATTATAACTTCTAACGGATAAATCCAATTCTTCTACAGTCATTTCTAGAACTTTTTCTTTTTTATCTTCTTCTTTTTCTACCATTATCTCAACATCATTTACATGATCAGTTAATCCAATAAATAGATTTAAATGCTCTGTAAGTATCTTAGCTCCTAGTGAAGTAGCCTCATCAGCGTCCATAGTACCATTTGTCCAAACTTCTAATACTAGTTTGTCATAATCTATTTTTTGGCCAACCCTAGTGTTTTCTACTGCATAATTAACTTTCTTTACAGGTGTAAAGGAAGAATCTACAGGTATAACACCTACTGATTGACTTTCTTCTTTATTCTTTTCTGATACAACATAGCCTCTGCCTTTAACTAGTTCTAATTCCATATATAGTCTACCGTCTTCATTAACTGTTGCTATATATTGATCTTTATCTACTATTTCAACATTCATACCAGTTATAATATCCCCAGCTGTAACTACTTTGGAACCTTCTACATCTATTAATAGAGTAACAGGTTCATCTGTATATATTTTAGTAGCTAAGTCTTTGATATTTAGAATTATTTCTGGCACATCTTCAAGAACCCCTGGTATGGTGGAGAATTCATGAAGTACTCCTTGAACTTTAATTGAAGTAACTGCTGCGCCAGGTAAGGAAGAAAGTAGAACTCTTCTTAAAGAGTTTCCAAGAGTAGTTCCATAACCTCTTTCTAAAGGCTCTACCATGAATTTTCCATAACTTCCATCATCGCTTAATTCTAATATTTCAATTCTCGGTTTTTCAATTTCTAACATAAATAATAACCCTCCTTAAAATTTTAGTTATAAAAGGACGAGGGCAACTGATTGCGTTATATTATCTAGAATACAACTCAACAATTAAGTGTTCTTCTACTGGAATATCAATATCTTCCCTAGTTGGTTCAGCTACAATAGTTCCCTTTAATTGTTCTAAATCAAGACTTAACCATGATGCTGTATTACCATTATGATTTTCAATAATTGATTTAATTTTTTCACTGTTTTTACTTCTATCTTTAACTTGAATTACATCTCCAACTTGCACTAGCATTGAAGGTATGTCTGCCTTAGCACCATTCTTTTGGAAATGACCATGAGTAACTAGTTGTCTAGCTTCTGCTCTTGATGCAGCAAATCCCATTCTATATACTACGTTGTCTAATCTTAATTCAAGTAATTTTAACAAGTTTTCACCTGCTATACCCTTCATCTTGTCTGCTGCTAAAAAGGCTTTAGACATTTGTGATTCAGAGATTCCGTAGAATCTACGAACTTTTTGCTTTTCTCTTAACTGCATTCCATACTCAGTAACCTTTTTTCTTGATGCTCCGTGTTGTCCAGGAGGAGTGTTTCTTTTTGTTATAGCACATTTATCTGTATAACATCTATCTCCCTTTAAGAAAAGTTTAGTTCCTTCTCTTCGACATAATCTACAAACTGGTCCTGTATATCTCATCTATTTTAACACCTCCTGATTTATACTCTTCTACGTTTTGGTGGTCTACAACCGTTATGTGGGATTGGGGTTACGTCCTTAATCATATTAACTTCCAATCCTGTTGCTTGAAGTGATCTTATTGCAGCTTCTCTTCCTGATCCAGGTCCTTTAACAAAAACTTCTACTATTTTAAGACCATGTTCCATTGCTTTTTTAGCTGCTTCTTCAGCCGCTTGTTGAGCAGCAAAAGGAGTGGACTTTCTTGAACCTCTAAATCCTAATTGTCCTGCACTTGCCCATGATA
>CAZAGS010000210.1:0-2216 GCA_964484955.1 uncultured Tissierellaceae bacterium | reverse complement strand
TCCCATAACTAAAAATGACGCTCTCATTTTACTCATTAATTCATATTTTGTTTCAAATTTATCTACATTAGCTGAGTTTATTTTTAAAACTCCATCGTCTAAATATTCAACTTTTGCCCCTAAGGATTCTAATACCTCACACATAACTGCTATATCTACAAGTTTTGGTACATCTTCTAATATAATGTCCTCAGTTCCTAATAAGCAAGCCGCTAATATTGGAAGTGCTGAATTTTTAGCACCACTAATTCTTACCTTTCCTCTTAATGGAGGGCTTTTCTCCACCAATAGTCTTTCCAAAACATCTCCCCCTGTCTAATACCCACTAGTTATAATAGGTGTCCCTATCCAAATTAATGTCTTATCTTCATAGTCATTATACCTTATTGCTAGGTTTAAGTTAATCTTTTTTTTATCAATTTCAATATTTCTTACAATATAAGGAGTATAAGCCGTATAGGACAATAAATTTATATCCTTAAATGACTCTACTGTTTGACCTTTAAATTTTCTTAATGCCTTATTTGTTTTATTTTCAATTTCATTATTAGCTACTTCACCATCTATATAAGCTAATATAGATGTAGTTTTATCCATAAAACTATTATTGTCTTTAAATATACCCTCAACTTTATCTATTATATCATTATTTATCAAAAATTGCTCATTATTTATTAAATTAAAATAAAGATAGGTTTCATCAGTTTTACTCTCTTCATCATAGTATGAACTTATAATCATAGTTATTGGATTCTTATATTTGTCGTATGAATATAAATTAATCTGGCTATATCCATGACCATAAATTTCTTCTCGATCCAGTTCAATAATATCCATCATATCTAGTAAATTGTTTAATAATATATTTAACTTTTCTTTATTTAAGAATTCCTTTAGTAAAACTCCATTCATAGAAGTTTCCACTTCTTGTATTTGTCCCCCAAGTTCATTTACAATGTTAGCCAGTATATCCTTCTCATCATAAGTCTTTTCTGCAGCAGTTAAAATTGGTATTAAAAGTGATATTATAATTGCAATTAATAGTATCTTTTTCATAAAAAATTCCTCCTTTTTTAAAGGAAGAATGCTTTTTTCATAATGTAAAGGGGGACAAAACATTACAATAAAAAAGCACTCTTTCCTTATAGTAAAAGTATTACCAAAGAAGAGTGCCTTATACATATTAATTAAACTTTTATTATTTTTTTGCTGTGTTTAATCTATTAATTGCTCTTTTTAAGGCTAGTTCAGCCCTTAGAACATCTACATCTGCTCCGTTTGTTCTAATAAATTCTTCAGCTCGCTGTTTGGCTTCTTCTGCTCTCTTTACATCAATTTCATCTGGCCATTCAGCAGATTCTGTTACAATAGTGGTTTTATCACCTAAAACAGAAATATAACCATTTACTACTGCAGCTATTCTCTCTTTACCATCTTGAAAGATTCTAATTTGTCCAATTCTTAATGGAGTAGTAATTGGAGTTCTTCCCTTAAGTATGGCAAGGTCTCCTTCTAATCCTCTCACAATAAGCATTTCAACCTTTTCCGAAAAAAACAACCTATCTGGAGTTACAATTTCCAAATCAAACATTTGCATTGTTAATCCTCCACCTTATTAGCTTTTTCCAATACATCTTCTATAGTTCCAGCCAAGAAAAATGCAGATTCTGGAATGTCGTCATGTTTTCCTTCTAGAATTTCTTTAAATCCTCTTACTGTTTCCTTAATCGGTACATAAACACCTGGTAGTCCAGTAAATGGTTCTGCTACAAAGAATGGTTGAGATAAGAACCTTTGAATTCTTCTAGCTCTTGCAACTGTTAATTTGTCATCTTCAGAAAGTTCATCCATTCCTAGTATGGCAATTATATCTTGTAAATCTTTATATCTTTGTAATATTTCCTGAACCCCTCTAGCAACTTCATAATGCTCTTGACCTACAATCTCAGGGTCTAAAATTCTTGATGATGAATCCAAAGGGTCAACAGCAGGATAAATTCCAAGTTCAGCAATTGAACGTGAAAGTGTTGTTGTCGCATCTAAATGGGCAAAGGTAGTAGCTGGTGCAGGGTCTGTAAGGTCATCAGCAGGCACGTATACGGCTTGTACTGAGGTTATTGACCCTTTCTTCGTAGATGTGATTCTCTCTTGAAGCTGACCCATTTCTGTAGCCAGTGTAGGTTGGTAACCTACAGCTGAAGGCATTCTACCTAATA
>CAZAGS010000209.1:0-2238 GCA_964484955.1 uncultured Tissierellaceae bacterium | reverse complement strand
ATTTTTAGAATATTAGCATATAAAATTCGTCTATATTAGTGAAGGCTAATTTATTGATAGGGGGGAGGATATTATGGATGACTTAGAAATAATAGAACTATATTGGGAAAGAAATGAAGAGGCAATTAGTGAGACAGAAAATAAATATGGCAGACTATTATATAAGATTTCCTTTAATATATTATCTAATAATGAGGACAGTAAAGAGTGTGTAAATGATACATATATTAAAGCATGGAAGTCAATACCACCTGAAAGACCAAGATCATTTACTGCATATTTAGGTAGGATTGCACGAAACTTATCTATAGATTATTGGAATAAAAACAGGGCTCAGAAAAGATATAGTGGTGGTGATAGTTTATTATCTGAGCTAGAAGATTGTATTCCATCAGTAAATACGATATGGCGAGAAATAGAAAGTAAAACTTTATCTAGAATAATAAGTAATTGGTTAAATATTTTGCCTAAAGAGGATAGAATATTATTTGTGCGAAGATACTGGTATGGGGATTCTATAAAAGAATTGGCGATGGGAATAGGAACGACTCCGGGTAAATTAGCTAGCAGAATGTATCGATTAAGATCCGGTCTTAAAGATATTCTAGAAAAAGAGGAGGTATCATTATGAGTGGAAAAAAATTATTTAATGCTATTTCAGATATTGATGATGAATTAATTGAAGAAGCAAAGGTGATTAAAGCTTCAAAGTTTGAAATGAAAAGAATATTAACCCTAGCAGCTAGTATTATATTAATAATAGGTGTTAGCTTATTAGTAAAAGATATGAAAGTTAATAGTCATATTGCTCCTATTGCCCAAGCAATCTATCCCAAAGCCTATGCCTTTGATGATTATGATAATTGGAGAAAAGTAATAGATGAAAATCCGGTGGAGGATGCAACAATTAGGAGAGTAAATGACTTTGCCTATAGAACCAGTTCCTTAATCTTAAAGGAAACACAAGAAAACGTGAATTATTCACCCTTATCACTATACTATGCTTTAGCTTTAGCAACAACAGGAGCAGAATTAGATACAGAAAAGGAACTACTTGATTTATTAGGTATGCCAGATTCTGAAACCTTATCTAAACAAAGCAGTAATTTATACAGGCAACTTTATAAGGATAATAAGATAGGAAAACTTAAAATTGCAAACTCTATTTGGTTAGGCAAGGAAGCAAATAGTATACCAGTTACATTTAAGGATAGTTTTGTAGAGAATGCAGCGAAGAACTTTTACGCCTCTTCTTATAATGTAGACTTTTCTGATAAAGAAACGGGAAAAGCTATGGGTAAATGGATATCAGAAAATACTAATGAAACCTTAACTCCAGAAATAGAAACTAATTCTGGGCAAATATTATCTATTATTAATACAGTTTATTTTTATGACCAATGGATTAATCGTTTTAATAAAGATAAAACTCTAGAAGATGTATTTCACTTATTGAATGGAGAGGAAGTAAAGGTAGACTTTATGAATCAGACATCAGGTTCTGCAGGATTTTCTAAGGGAACCAATTTCACTAGATCAAGTTTAGGATTAAAGAATAGTGGTCAAATGATATTTATTTTGCCAGATGAGGGAGTATCACCCTATGAATTAATATCATCATCAAAACATATAAAAACAGTTTTTGAAGAAGGGGAAGATTTCCGTGGAGAAGTAGTTTGGAAGATACCAAAATTCAATTTTGATTCAAAATTTAAATTTAAAGAGCAACTAGAAGCTTTGGGTGTAAAACTTGCATTTGAGCCTGGTGCAGATTTTACTGGTATAACTGATCAAATAGCGTATATCAGTGATATTCAGCAAGAGACTCGCATTTCAATAGATGAAGAAGGAGTTGAAGCTTCGGCATTTACACAAATTGATTATGTAGGTGGTGCTCTACCAGAAGGTCGTACAGATATGATTTTAGATCGTCCTTTTATTTATGGTATTACTGCATCCAATGGAAGCTTATTATTTATTGGAATTTGTACAAATCCGGCAGAATAGTAGCACAGATATAATTATATAGTATTCTATTTAATAAATGAAGAAAAAGAACAAGTTATTGTTATGAGAGTTTTGTTTGGAAAACAAAAATATGAGAATTTATTTTAAATACACCTATTGATTTAGGTGTATTTAATTTGGATATAAGTATTTGTTAGTTTAGATAGACATCCACCAGGGGATTAGTATCTTTCAATGACATCATTATTGACCTCTCAAGGCACGTTGAGA
>CAZAGS010000208.1:0-2322 GCA_964484955.1 uncultured Tissierellaceae bacterium | reverse complement strand
AGACAGGAGGGATATTTTGCCCCAAATAAATATAAACAATCAGAAACAAAATAATTCCGCAGTTATTGTTGGTGGCTCTCTTTCAGGACTAATGACTGCCATAGCTCTTTCCCATGAAGGAATTAAGGTAACAGTACTGGAAAAGTCACAAGAAGGAGTACGATCCGGTGCTACACTAAAAGTGGATGGTTATTCATTCAATGAAAGTAAAATAGAGAAAAAGTTAAAACACCTTGTATCAGAGGGAAAAAGCAATGTTCAACTATGGTCCTCCATTGAATCACGATTAAGGCAAAATGCACATGATGACCCAAATATTTCTCTTTATTATAATACAAGGGTAGTTTCTGTTGACCAAAATGAAAATTATGCATGGGCTGAAACAGAAGAAGGACAATTGTTTAAAGCAGATATTTTAATTGGAGCAGATGGTCATCGTAGTATGGTCAGGAAAAAGATAGCTCCTAATCATCCTGATGCTGAATTTGCAGGATATGTTGTATGGATGGCATCAATTGTAGAAGATGAGCTTCCTAAAAATATTACATTTCAACAAGGAGAACAGGTAAAGATTTTCAATAATATAGGAGGATTTTTATTTGGATCCGTTATTGAAATTGAAAATGAAGATAGAAGAATTGGGTGTACATGTTACGACAACACACAGACAGAGCTTCTTTACCGTCTTGGTGCTGTACAAGGGAAGTTTGTTCATCATTCTATACAAGGAAGCGAGATTCCCCAAGAAGATCTAGAAATACTTGCCAATCAGGCAAAAGACCATTGGCCTGAACCATGGCGAACTGCAACTGTACATGCCATCGTCTCACGTAATTTTATAGGGGTTCCCATCAAAGAATATGTCCCGCTTAAGATAATGCATGGTAGGCTTGCTCTTGTAGGTGATGCAGCTCACGTTCCCTCTCCAATTACAACAGCAGGATTTAATGAATCTCTAATAGATGCTGTAGTTCTAAGTCAATGTGCATCAGAAGGCCTTCAGAATTCTAAGGCTTATGATACACTAAAGAAGTATGAATCCCTGAGGCTTAAAAACATGCAAGAGATGGTAGAATCTGGCCAATCATTTAGTAGATCCTTTGGCAGGTATTAATAGATCAAAAATCATATAATCCCCTGATTCTATAAAAAAATGGAACCAGGGGATTAATATTAGAAATTTTCTTTTTAAAGAAACCCTTCTTGTAAATAATACTTATTACGATATAGCTGGAAAATAGATATTATTAATAAGACAACCATGCCTATTAAAGCAAGCTTAGAGTCTTCTGCCTTAAAGATTGCAAAATATGCCCATGCTACTGGTAAAGGTATAATTACATTAGTTAAACTATAAGTAACAAAGAAAACAATGGCTAAGGCAACCACTAATATTATATTAGCCCACATAGTTTCTGACAAAGCAAAACCATTCCATCCAACTTGGACAAGACTTGCAGCAATATTAACTACAGTGGCAATCATTACCCATCCAGCATAAAGTCCAAAAGTTAATGGAAAAATAATGTTTAATTTAATATCTAATTTAGACAGGTTAATTAAAATCATAACCAAAGATCCCAATAATAGAGCAATTAATAGGGTAGACAAAGGTAATTTCAAGTAAGAAAAAGTTATAGTCCATAAGATGTTCCCTAGGGCAGATAAATTAAACCACCATCCAATTGCATGAATTAACTTACTGATTTCCTTGTCTTTATGTTTATAAAGCATCCATAATACAGATATCAATACCAAAGTATAAATAAGCCCCCAAATGCTAAAAGCAAATCCAGCTGGTGTTATCTTGGTAGGATACATGGCTGATATATCTGCTTGTGATAAGTTGTTAATCTTTCCTGTTCCTGTAAGAAAATTAAATAAAAATACCAAAATCAACATAATAAGATTACTAAACGCTAGTTTAAATGAATTCATAATATCACTCTCCTCTAAAGTCTTCTTTATACCCTCTTTGTGTGATATTAATTTAATCTTTACTAAACTATTTTTATAATTTCATTGAATTCACTTATTATCTCTTTGATTTTAGCTTCTCCAATTTCTTCAATGGTCTTATCCATTAACCAATAATATCTTTCAATAAAATCATCAATAATAACTTTACTATTATCATCAAGTTTATTATAAAAGTTACCTAAGACTAAAGATATAGGGATAAATGGATTGTTTACTATAAAATCTGCATCTGCAACAAGGCCTAAGCCAAAATCACCTGGTTTAAAAATAGCTCTTGTAGTAGTTTCGATTTGAAAAGCATAATCATGTGGTTTAAACATACTTATCTTCCTTTCTGTTTTT
>CAZAGS010000207.1:0-2346 GCA_964484955.1 uncultured Tissierellaceae bacterium | reverse complement strand
ATTTCCCTGATTTCTAGGTGCAAAAAGAACCGTCCCCGGTGCACTAGTCTTTGTGGGGGTCTAAGATATACCAGGCTGCTCTTTTGTATATGTCTACAACTTTTACTCTTTTGAAATTTTCTTTCATTTCAACCTCAGCCATTTTAATAAAGTTGAAATAATCCCCTCTTTCTAGCCACTCTATTATTGTAGTTAATAATGCTCTATTTTCATTATAATCATGAAATATTACCTTTTCTTTGGCTACTCTACTGGCTTCTTTATAGAGTTCTATCCTTCTGTCTGGTTTAAGCCCATGAGCTACATAGGAGGATATAACTATATCAAAACTATTATCCTCAAAGGGTAAATCCTGGTTTGGGTCTACTTTTAATATTTTTATATTTGTTCCTTTAAGGTTTTCTCTAGACTTTTCTACCATTTTTTCGGCTGCATCTACTCCAATTACCTTTAAACCATTTTTATATAATACATAACACAGAGCTCCTGTACCGCATCCTATATCTAAAATAGTTTTATACTGGCTTAGATCTATTTCACTTTTTACCTTGGATAAGCTTTCGTCATAATATTTTACTTGGAAATTGTAAAACAATGAGTATATTGGTGCTATTATATTAAATAATCTTGAATGATTATGGCTCATATTTTCCTCCTGTATTTTTCTTATATATATTTTACCACAGATTTGGATTTATATTGATTTTATAAAATAATTATGGTACTATATGCATATCGTATATAGTAGTGTTGCATATAGTAAAGATGGAGGGATAATATGAAAGATAACAAAGATTTATTTTGTGGACCTAGACATAATAAAGCTGGTAGGTTTGTGGAAGCTTGTTTATTATGTTTATTAAAAGAAGAAAAATCTTATGGATATAGCCTAATGGAAAGATTAGAAGGTTTTGGCTTTGAAGATGATTCTATAAATATTAGTATTATTTACAGAAGACTAAGAAATATGGAAAATGATAACTTGGTAGTTTCATCTTGGACCGAAAGCGATCAAGGCCCTAACAAAAGAATCTATGAAATTACTGAAGAAGGAATTAAGGAATTAGATAATTGGATTTTATTACTAAAAGATAGAAAAAAACGTATTACATCAATAATCGAAAAATATGAGTCTTTAAAATAAATATTAATGGAGGTTTATATGCAAAATATAATCTTTTACTCTTTAGCTATTGGACTATTAATTGTTTCATTTGTTAAAGATAAGAAAAAAACAAAAATGGCATTAATGAAAGCATGGAAGTCATTCCAAAACATATTGCCTCAAATGCTAGGAATTCTAACTACAGTTGGGATTATAATAGCTTTTCTTAATCCACAGGTCATTAGCAAAATCATAGGTGGTTCATCTGGTTACCTTGGAGTTTTACTTGCAGCCTTAGTAGGGTCTATTACCTTAATACCTGGATTTATCGCCTTCCCAACTGCATCTATACTACTACAAAATGGTGCAGGTTATATGCAAATAGGGGCATTTATTTCTACCCTTATGATGGTAGGTCTTATGACTATGCCCGTAGAAATTAAATTTTTTGGAAAGAAATCTACATTTATAAGAAATGCTTTGGCCTTTGTATTTTCTTTTCTTGTAGCATTTGTTATTGGAAAGGTGGTGGCTTAATATGAAATTGATTAAAAAATATGCAACATTCATAATAGCATCCATAGTTATCCTCCTAACCTTTTTCTGGAATAAGGAAATAGGATTAAAAGCCATAGATACGGTTAAATTAAGCTTTAAAGAAATGATAATGGTATTACCACCTATCTTTGTATTACTAGGCTTATTAGATGTTTGGGTGCCTAAGGATACTATGGTAAGATTTATGGGTGAAGGTTCAGGATTAGTTGGAATATTATTGTCATTTCTTTTAGGATCCGCTGCAGCGGGCCCACTTTATGGCGCTTTTCCTGTAGCAGCTGTTTTCATGAAGAAGGGTGTAAAGTTTAATAATATATTAATATTCTTAGGTGCTTGGTCAACAACAAAGCTACCAATGATATTATTTGAATTGGCATCTATGGGAACAAGATTTACACTAACTCGATTTTTAGTTAATATACCGGGCATATTATTCATAGCATATGTAGTTAATAAATCCTTAAATGAAGAAGAAATACAAGCAATATATAAAACAGCTAGTGAAATGTAAAAACTCCAAACAGTGGGGACAGTCCCCGCTGTTTGGAGTTTGTTTTTATCCTATAGTCCTAATAATCTATTAATATTATTCTGGTCAAATCCAACAACGATTTCTCCTTCAATATCTATAACTGGAACACCTTGTTGTCCTGATTTTTTAACCATTTCCATTGCTTTATCAC
>CAZAGS010000206.1:0-2361 GCA_964484955.1 uncultured Tissierellaceae bacterium | reverse complement strand
CAAGAAATAATAGATGGAGCTAGACTTCGTGGTGAAGAATTAACTCAATATATTCTAGCTGAAGCAAAAGTTGAGGCAAATGTTATTTTAGATAGGGCCAAAAAAGAAATTGAAAGACAAAAAGAACTTGCATATGTAGAAATGAAGCAACAAAGTGGTGAAATGGCAGTTTTAATTGCATCTAAAATAATGGAAGAAAAGATTACTTATGACAGTCAAAAGGATTTGATCGATAAATTTATTGACGAGGTAGGTAATGCTCAATGGCAGAACTAGTAGTTATACCATATGCAAAAGCCTTATTTGATGCAGCTTTAGAATTAAATAAAATGGAAGAAATCAACCATGATATTCATTTTATAGAAGAGGTATTTAAGAGTGAAGCACAGTTAATACAAGTATTAAGTCATCCTCACATAAAGAAGGGTGAAAAGAAATCTTTAATACAAAATATATTTAAGGATAATATATCAGCATATGCTTTAAATTTTCTATATATTCTTATAGATAAAAGAAGAGAGAAGAATTTGTCCCATATTATTAAGGAATTTGAAGATCTATATGACCATCATACGGGTATTCTCAGAGTTGTTGCAGTAACAGCAATAGAAATGGAAGACAAATCTAAAGAAAAACTAACTGAGACATTGAAAAGAAAGTTTAATAAAGAAATAGTGCTTACAAATGAAGTGGATAAATCCATTCTTGGTGGAGTTTTATTGAGAATAGATAATAAATTGATTGATACTACTATCATAAGTCAATTAAGATCTATGGAATCTTATATCCAAGCTGTTTAATTATATAGAAGTTGAGGTGAAAAGATGAATTTAAGGCCAGAAGAAATTAGCTCTATTATTAAAGAGCAAATAAAAAGATATGAAAAGAATTTAGACCTTATAGATGTGGGTACTGTTATCCAAGTTGGTGATGGTATTTCTAGAATACATGGATTAGAGAATGCAATGGCAGGGGAACTAATAGAATTTCCAGGAGAAGTCTTTGGTATGGCCCTTAACCTAGAGGAAGACAATGTGGCTTGTGTATTACTTGGAAGTGAAAGTAATATAAAGGAAGGCGATGTTGTAAAGTCTACAGGTAGAATTGTAGAGGTACCAGTTGGGGAAGCACTTATTGGAAGGGTTGTAAATGCATTAGGCCAACCGATAGATGGAAAAGGTATAATTAATACTGATAAGTTTATGCCTATAGAGAAGGTTGCACCAGGAGTTATAACAAGGAAATCTGTTCATGAACCACTGCAAACAGGAATTAAATCCATAGACGCACTTTTCCCAATAGGAAGGGGACAAAGAGAGTTAATAATTGGAGATAGGCAAACTGGTAAAACTGCCATTGCCATAGATACAATATTAAATCAAAAAGGTCAAGACGTTATATGTATATATGTAGCTATAGGTCAAAAAAGATCTACAGTAGCTCAAATAGTTGATGGATTGCATAAACATGGGGCTATGGATTATACCATAGTTGTATCATCTACAGCTAGTGAATTAGCTCCATTACAATATATTGCTCCTTATGCTGGAATTACAATGGCAGAGGAATTTATGAGCCAAGGTAAAGATGTTTTAATAGTTTATGATGACTTATCCAAACATGCTGTAGCTTATAGAGCAATGAGTCTTCTACTTAGAAGACCACCAGGACGTGAAGCATATCCTGGAGATGTATTCTATCTACATTCCCGACTATTAGAAAGAGCAGCTAAAATGGACCCTGCATTTGGTGGAGGTTCTATAACTGCTCTTCCAATAGTTGAAACTCAGGCTGGAGATATATCTGCATATATCCCTACTAATGTTATTTCAATAACTGACGGGCAAATATTCTTAGAAACAGACCAATTCTTTGCAGGACAAAGACCAGCTATAAATACAGGACTTTCAGTATCTAGAGTTGGTGGAGCAGCACAGATAAAAGCTATTAAGAAATTAGCAGGTAAATTAAAAATTGAATTAGCTCAATATAGAGAATTAGCTGCATTTTCTCAATTTGGTTCAGATTTAGACCAAGAGACCAGAGATAAATTAGACCAGGGTGTTATTATGATGGAAGTTTTAAAACAAAGCCAATATAGCCCACTTCCAGTAGAACACCAAGTTTTAATTCTTTATGCAGTTATGAATAAGTATTTAAAAGGTATACCTAGAGATAGAATAAGGTTGTTTGAGAGAGAACTAATCATCTATGTAGAAAATAACTACCCTGAGATCTTTAAAGATATAAAAGAAACAAAAGATCTTAGAGATGAAAACGTTGAAGTCATTAAAACAGCTTTAGCGAACTTTAAGAAAAACTTCTAATCTCCTTAGAAGTTGGAGGTGGAAATTTGGCTGA
>CAZAGS010000205.1:0-2394 GCA_964484955.1 uncultured Tissierellaceae bacterium | reverse complement strand
TCCTAATAAATAGCCAATACTATTTATTAGGAGGTTTTTAAATGGAAGGATATAATAAAAATTTTAAAATTCGAATAGCCACTTTTGCTAGTATAATATCCCTTATCATAATCGCCTTAACTACACGCCTATATTATATCCAAGTCTTGAAAAATCATGAGTATGTAGAAAAAGCCCTCCAACAAAGAGGCCGTGAAATTGTACTAAGTCCAAAAAGAAATACCATATTCGACAGAAACCTAATACCCTTAACCAATGGTACATCTACACCTTATATAGTAATATCTAAAACAGGAATAGAAAATGATCCTCAATTATATAAAGAAATTATAGCTTCTACTACATTAACACCTGAAGAACTATATTCCTTAATGGAAGCAAACAATAAATTGCTGCAAATACCTTTAAAAAATCCGGTTAATTTATCCGACAATTATTGGAATGTTTTTCAAATAAGTCAAATAAATCGTTATGACCCAAATAATCTATTAGCCCATACAATTGGTTATATAAATAAGGCAGAGAACAGAGGAGAAACAGGTATAGAAAGAGTTTATGATGAGTTTTTGTCCCAAAGTGAAAAAGATTCACTAATAGTAGAATTCGATCAATCAAGAAATTTAATACTTGGCTCAACCTATGTAGCAGGAGAACAAGATCCAAACAACCCGGCAGGAGTGAAACTAACCATAGATTATGGATTACAAAAAAATGTAGAAGCTATATTGGATGAAAAAAGATTAAATGGAGCAGTAGTAGTTACTGAAATCGTTACAGGAGAAATACTAACTTTAGCCTCTAGACCAAATTTTGACCAAGATAAAATAGAAGATTATATATTTAATGATGATATGGCACTTTATAACAAAGCTATTCGAGTAGGATACCCTCCAGGTTCTATATTTAAAATAGTAGTATTATTGGCTGCACTAGAAGAAGACCCTTATTTATTAAGTCGTATATATAATTGCGATGGTCAAGAAATTATTAATAATATAGGGATAAAATGCAGTGGAGTCCATGGGATACAATCAGTAAAAGAAGGCTTTGCCAATTCATGTAATTCAACATTTATTCAAATAGGCAAGCAAGTAGGTCCTAAAAAGATTCTAGATATGGCAAAAAGGTTAGGTTTTGGTGAAAAAGTAAATATAGGACTATTAGAAGAGATTGGAGGTAATCTACCTAAAAATGATGAAATACATGGGGCTGCAATAGGCAATATATCAATAGGCCAGGGCCAATTAGAGGTAACACCACTGCAAATTGCAAATATGATAAATACCATAGGAAATAAGGGAGTAAAAAAGCATTTAACTTTAATAAAAGGTATAACCAACAGTAATGGAATGCTACTTAAGGATTATTTCAAAGAAGAAGATGAAAAATTAATCTCACGTAAAAATAGTGAAACTCTTATGGAAATGCTAAGGGAAGTTGTAAAAAAAGGTACAGGTAGATCCTTAAAACTTCATGAAATAGGATCTGCAGCAGGAAAAACAGGAACAGCCCAAGCAGTTTCTAATAAGCAGCAAACCATACACGGTTGGTTTGTAGGCCTATATCCAGCATATGAGCCAAAGTATTCAATAACTGTCCTAATAGAAGATGCAAGCTCAGGTTCTATGACTGCAGCACCAGTATTTGAGCAGATAGTAAAAGAAATATATAAAATAAATCCCTAGTACATGCACAAAAACCCTTTCTAAATCATATATTAGAATATGAATGGAGGGGTTTTATGGAAAAATTGCTTATGTTAGTTATAAGTGGAATAATAAGACCATTTGTTATACTTTGTGGTTATATGATAAACTCAAACTCTTTCCCTAAGCCATTATCTAGTGAAGAAGAGGCAATATATCTGGAACGCTATCAAAAGGGAGACGAGGAAGCAAAAAAGGTACTTATAGAAAGAAATCTAAGATTGGTTGCTCATATCGTTAAAAAGTATAATAATACAGGTTTAGAAATGGATGATTTAATATCCATTGGAACCATTGGGCTTATAAAAGGAATAACAACTTTTAAAATTGATAAAGGAGTAAAACTAGCCACATATTCTGCAAGGTGCATTGAAAATGAAATCCTAATGACAATTAGGTCCACAAAAAAACAAAAAATAGAATTTTCCATACATGAACCTATAGGTTCAGATAAAGAAGGAAATGAAATCAATCTTTTAGATATACTAGGAACAGAATCAGACGATGTCCTAAATCAAGTAGATTTAAGAATAGAAACCAGTAAGTTGAACCATTGTATAGATCAAGTCCTAAAGGGACGAGAAAAAGCCATAATTCAACTGAGATACGGTCTTGTAGACGGCGACCCAAAAACCCAAAGAGAAATAGCCGCCATGCTAGGAATCTCCAGATCCTATGTATCCAGAAT
>CAZAGS010000204.1:0-2414 GCA_964484955.1 uncultured Tissierellaceae bacterium | reverse complement strand
GTTAAGCAAATAGAATCACAAATGTTAATGAGACATTATAAAGGATTTTTAAAATAAACTATAGAGGTGATTGTATGAGGCTAGTATTATTAGGACCTCCAGGAGTGGGAAAAGGAACTCAAGCAGCTGCTATAGTAGAAAGATACAATATTCCACATATCTCCACAGGTGACATATTTAGAGCCAATATAAAACAAGGCACTGAATTAGGAGTTTCAGCAAAGGGATATATGGATAAAGGCTTGTTAGTCCCAGATGAATTAGTTGTATCTATTGTAAAAGATAGATTATCTGAATCAGACTGTAAAAATGGTTTTTTACTTGATGGATTTCCTCGAACAGAGAATCAGGCTGAGGTTTTAGAAGCAGAACTTTTAAAGATGGGTATAGAACTCAACAAGGTTATCAATATAGAAGCAGACAAGGATATATTAATCCAAAGAGCAATTGGTAGAAGAATATGTAAAGTATGTGGAACAAGTTATCATGTCTTATTTAATCCACCTAAGGTGGAAGGAATATGTGACCTAGATGGAGGAGAACTTTATCAAAGGGATGACGACAATGAAGAAACAGTTGCCACAAGAATTGATGTATACTTGGATCAGACTCAACCTTTAATCAAGTTTTATAAAGAGAGAGGATTAATATTAGATATAGACGGAACACAGCCTATAAATGAAACTTTTAATGCAATAGTTGAAGCTTTGGAGAGAGATTAAAGAGGTGAATGCCATGGATTCAACTACTAAAATGGCCATTGGGCAAGTAGTTAAGTCCAAGGCTGGTAGAGATAAGGATAGACTCTTCTTAGTACTAGATATTATAGACTCTGAAAATGTATTTATAGTAGATGGTAAGTTAAGAAAATTAGAAAATCCTAAGAAAAAGAAAGTTAAGCATTTAGTTGTTTACAATAAGATAATTGAAGACTTACAAAATGCAAAAGACGAAAAGATTGTTATTGATAATTCATATATTAGAAAACTATTAAAACCTTTAGTTAGTGTTTTAATTAAATGTGAACAGGAGGTTAGAAAACCGGATGCCTAAAGAAGACGTTATTGAAGTGGAAGGTATTGTAATTGATGCTTTACCTAATGCTATATTTAAAGTTAGGCTTGAAAATGGTCACGAGATGTTAGCCCATATATCTGGCAAGCTTAGAATGAATTATATAAGAATACTTGCGGGAGACAAGGTAACAGTTGAGCTCTCACCTTACGATTTAACGAGAGGCAGAATAACCTGGAGAAACAAGTAGCATAGGAGGGATTTAAATGAAGGTAAGACCATCAGTTAAGAAAATGTGCGAAAAATGTAAAGTTATAAAAAGACATGGAAGAGTAATGGTAATCTGTGAAAATCCTAGGCACAAACAAAAACAAGGTTAATTGATATATAAAGACGATTTATGGATATAATTAGGAGGTGTAGACTTTAATGGCTAGAATATCGGGAGTTGACTTACCAAGAGATAAAAGAGTTGAAATTGGTTTAACATATATATTTGGAATAGGTAGACCAAGATCACTTGAAATACTACAAAAATCTGGTGTTAATCCAAATACTAGAGTTAGAGATTTAACAGAGTCAGAAGTAGCAAGTCTTAGAGCAACAATAGACACTTATCATGTTGAAGGTGACTTAAGAAGAGACATTGCTATGAATATTAAAAGATTAAGAGAAATTAACTGTTATAGAGGACTTAGACATAGAAGATCATTACCTGTAAGAGGACAAAGAACTAAGACTAATGCAAGAACTAGAAAAGGTCCTAAGAGACTTGTATCTAAGAAAGGCAAGAAGTAGGAAAAGGAGGGAACTATAAATGGCACCTAAAAAAGGTAAAGTAACACGTGTTAGAAGACGAGAACGTAAAAATATTGAGAGAGGCCAAGCTCATATCTCCTCAACATTTAATAATACAATGGTAACATTAACAGATTTACAAGGAAATGTACTATCATGGGCAAGTGCAGGACAATTAGGATTTAGAGGTTCAAGAAAATCTACTCCTTTTGCAGCACAACAAGCAGCTGAAGAAGCAGCTCAAAAGGCTATGGAACATGGACTTAAGAGTGTTGAGGTATTTGTAAAAGGACCTGGTTCAGGAAGAGAAGCAGCAATAAGGTCACTTCAAGCAGCAGGGTTAGAGGTAAACATGATTAAAGATGTTACTCCAATACCACACAATGGCTGTAGACCACCAAAACGTAGAAGAGTTTAATAGGAGGTGTAAATAGATGGGCAGATATACGGGACCAGTTTGTAGACTGTGTCGTAGAGAAGGAATGAAATTATTTCTTAAGGGAGATAGATGTTATACAGACCAATGTGGAATAGTTAAAAGAAACTATCCACCAGGACAACATGGTCAAGGAAGAAAGAAAGTTACAGAGTACGGAATGCAG
>CAZAGS010000203.1:0-2415 GCA_964484955.1 uncultured Tissierellaceae bacterium | reverse complement strand
CTGTAACTGCAACCTGTGTAGCTGCCTCCCAACTTTCAGTAGAATCTGCTAATAATTCAACAACCTTTACAACTGCCATTTTAAATCATCCTTTCATCTTCAGTTATACCTACGTTAATGAGATACCCCACTAAATGTATTATCAAACATTATGGTTTATGCAGATAATAAAGGCCCCCACCTAAAAAAAGTGAGGGCATTTGATCTATCCAATAATTACATTGGGTTTATTTTTATATCTTGGCCTTTTAGGGAGTTTTGCTATTGGTCTGCCACAACAAGGTGGTTGGCTTCCAATATCAGACTTAATGGTAATTTCTATTGGAACCTTGACCCGTAGTTCTTGGGTTAGAATAAAGCTACCACAGGATGTTTGCTCCAAAACTGCTTCTCCACAAATAGATACAGTTATTGGAAGCTTTTTTATACAGGGAGTTAGGCTAATCGGGGTACTTATTTTCATTGGTATATATGCCAGGGATTCACATGACTGGGAATCTCCTATTCTATCTTGCTTGCTCATAGCTAACTCTTCTTTTGTAGCTAGTTTATTCACTTACCTCTCCACAATCAGTACATACATCTTCTGCTGTTGGGTTCCCTGCATTAACAAATGGGTTTCCAACTTCAGATGTGGCTCCAATCTCTATAGGAACTTTAACACAGATGTTTTGAGTGATTGTAAAGCTAACGCTACCATTTTCTACACCAGGACAAGGTGTTACACCAGGTGTCACTATAGGTGGCCCACAACAGAAAGTAGTTGTAGGAAGCACATTTGTAAAAGGTGTCACAGTAACAGGACTACATACTGACATAGGAACATATCCTACTACTGGACAAGTTTCCTCAACAGGTTCCCCATTACATACAGGCCCACAAATACTTAAACCACTTTTCGTTTGATTAGCTCCAAATACACATATTCCAGTGTTACCTATTGGGTATACAACATTTAATTCAAAACATACAGTCATTTCCCCATTTACTTTGTTCAAGCCAAAATCAAATTTAAGTCCTGAACATCCTGTAGGTGGATCTGTCTTAGGTGGAGTAAATATTTCTACATTATCACCTATTGTCACTGTTTGCTCCACACCGTCAATAAAAACAGAAACATTTTCTAATTGGTCTTCAGTAATTCCTTGGCAAATTCCAAATACAAAGTGACTCAAATCAGCAAAGGTACTATTGTCTTCCCCTACACCAGATATTTTATAGCAAAATCTCTGGTTTTGGCCAGGTCCTGGCTCTAAATTAGAAGCTAATAAATCAAGTTGAAACAGAAATGGTAATATTCTGCCTTCATTTACAGTACTATAATCAGCCGACAAAGAGCATGTTAGTTGTTGTATAAAATTTTGTTTTTTCAATTCTTTTTCCTCCTTAAGCTTAATATTAACTCAAACCAACTTAGCACATTGAATTTCATCCAGTATCTACATTTTACTTGAGGTACTGGGCTAAGTTTAGTTCTTAATACATACTATGGCTTTAGGTACTATTATGTTACACAAGCCTAAGAAGGTATGGGATTCCTATTTATCTTTTTTCTTCTTTTCTTTCTTCTTTTTCTTCTCTTCTTTCTCCCTTTTCTTCTCTTCCTTTTCTCTTTTCTTACGTTCTTCTTTACTTTCCTTATCTTCCTTATCAGGTTTTTCCTGTTTTTTATCTTCTTTATAACCTTTTGGTATTTCAAAAGAGGAAACCTTTATATCTTGTAACGCACTAGACATAATAGTCTTAAAGATGTTTGCTGGGTGTTCTCCACCTGATGATTGCATTACAAAGTTAGGATCATTTTTATCATAACCTAGCCATACGGCAGTTACTAACTCGGGAGTATAGCCTACAAACCAGGCATCTTTAACACCCTTAACCCCTTTAAATTCCTCTGTTGGAGGTAATTGAGTAGTTCCAGTTTTTCCTGCTGTAGGTCGATTTAGTCCTGCATTTTTCCCTGAACCTTCTTTTACAACACCTATTAACATAACGACTAATCCCTCGTATATCAACACCTGAGTGACTATAAAATCGTTTATCTTCAACTGCAACAATTGCCGATACTAATATGTCTGGTATATCAGATAATGGAACTGATGTAAATTTAGAAGATGATAGTTCAGATACTAGCTCACCATCCTTATCAAGAATAAGCAAGGATTTAGGTAATGGTTCTGCTAGAATACTAAGATCCTCTTTGTATGCACTTACAGTTAGCATAGTTAATGAAATTAACATAATCCCAATAAATATTGCCGCAACTATTAATAAGATTTTAATAATAGTATTCATTTTCTTTGATAATCTAAACTTTGGGAATTTTGTTTTTGGAGATTCCATCACAAGTTTTCACCATCCTCTTACTTCATTAATCATAATTATAAATTAATACAAATTACCCCTATTGGCAAA
>CAZAGS010000202.1:0-2428 GCA_964484955.1 uncultured Tissierellaceae bacterium | reverse complement strand
ATAAATGTACATGTACAAGGAATTAGAGTTGAAAAGTAGTTTAAGGAGGTACTATACTTGATAATAGAAATAATAGATGGAGTATTGCTTAAAAAAGCACTAGAAGGTGCAGCAGGACTTCTTGAAATTAATAAAGAGGAGATTAACTCTTTAAACGTTTTTCCAGTTCCTGATGGAGATACTGGGACAAATATGAGTCTAACAATGAAATCAGCCTTAAAGCAAGGTATAGCAATAGAGGATGATAATTGTTATAAAATAGCTTTGGCAACTAGTCAAGGTTCTTTGATGGGGGCTAGAGGAAACTCTGGGGTAATCCTATCACAGCTTTTTAGAGGCTTTGCTATTGGTTTAAAGGGTAAGGCAACCATTGATACCATTACATTAGCTGAAGGCTTAAAACAAGCCTCTGAGACAGCTTATAAAGCAGTAATGAAACCTACGGAAGGAACTATACTGACAGTTGCTAGAGAGTGTGGAGAATTTGCTTATTCCATACGTAGAGAAGAGAAGAATATTCTTGAATTCTTAAGAAAGGTTATTGAGCATGGAAATAAGACACTAGATAGAACACCAGATATGTTACCAGTTTTAAAACAAGCTGGTGTAGTTGATGCCGGTGGTAAGGGTTTTATGTATATATTACAGGGGGCTTATAATAGTTTATCTGGTATAGAGCCTAGTATATCCATGACTATTGATCCTACAGAAAGGGTTAAAGAATATCATAGAGAAGCAATAGACACTGATAATATAGAATTTGGATATTGTACTGAATTTATGATAAATACTTCTTATAGTGATATAGAAGATTTTAGAGACCAATTAGCTATACAAGGAGACTCTTTGATGGTAGTTGGGGGAGAAGGTATAATAAAAGTTCATATTCATACAAATAACCCTGGTGATGTATTACAAAAAGCATTATCTCTAGGTGAATTAACTGATATCAAAATTGATAATATGAGATACCAGCATGAAGAAGTTCTTTTAAAAGAGGAATTGAAAAGAGAAGAAGCTAACACAACAAAGGTTTCTGACATAGACAAAGAATATTCTTTTGTATCTATTTCTATTGGAGAAGGTATTGATGAGGTGTTTAAAAGCCTTAATGTGGACTTTATAGTGCCCGGAGGTCAAACAATGAACCCTAGTACTGAGGATATTCTAAAAGCAGTTGAATCAACCAGGGGTAAAAATGTAATCATACTACCTAATAACGGAAATATAATTTTAGCCGCAGAGCAAGTAAAATACATTAGTAGCAGAAATATAACTGTACTAACTACAAAGTCTATACCAGAAGGTATTTCAGCATTATTAGCATTTAATGAAGATCTTCCACTAGATACTAATATAGAAAATATGAATGAAGCAATAAAAACTGTCATTACTGGACAAATAACATATGCAGTAAGAGACACTGAGTTTAATAATACAAAGATAAATAAAGATGATATTATTGGACTGTCCCATGGTGATATTGTAACAAAGGGAACTGATATCAATAAAGTATCCCTTGAATTAATTGATAATATAATGAATGATGATATTTCTATTATTACCATATTTTATGGTGATGATATTGAATCAGAATATACAGAAGATTTAGTTGAAATCTTGGAAGAAAAGTATAATGATTTAGATATTGAATTAGTATATGGTGGACAGCCACTATATTATTATATATTTTCACTGGAATAAACCCTACAATCGTAGGGTTTTTTGCAATTAGGGTTTTAGGAGGCAAATTTATGGACAACTTATCTACAAGTGTTCAATATATTAAAGGTGTTGGGCCTAAGAAGGCATATAGCTTAAAAAGATTAAATATAGAAACAATAGGTGATCTACTATATTTTATACCTAGAGATTATGATGATAGGACTAAAGTTAACTCCTTAAGAGAGAGCAAGATTGGAGAGAAAGCTACATTAGAAGTTGAAATTACAGGAAATTCAAGCATTACAAGACCTAGAAGAAATATGTCTATATTAAAAATACCGATTAGGGATGACTCTACTACAGGATATTTAGTCTGGTTTAATCAAGAATATTTAAAAGATAAATTCAAAATAGGAGAATTCTATAGGGTAAATGGAAAAATAAATAAAATGGGCTTTGAATTACAAATTATGAACCCTGTGTTTGAAACTTTGGATAAATCACAAAAAACTGGTAGAATTTTGCCAATATATCCATTAACTGAAGGTTTAACTAATAATGAGCTAATGCGAATTGTAAATTATTCGTTAAATAATTATTTAAATTACATAGAGGATATCCTACCTAAGGATTTAATAGAAAAGTATAATATGCTAGGGGTTAAAGAAAGCCTTAGAAATATTCATTATCCTAACAGTAATGATTTATTAAAGAAAAGTAGATTTAGATTGGTTTTTGAAGAATTATTAATTCTTCAATTAGG
>CAZAGS010000201.1:0-2439 GCA_964484955.1 uncultured Tissierellaceae bacterium | reverse complement strand
TTATAATAGAGTTTATAATTTTGCCTATGATATGAGTAATTTACTTTATGATGGAGTAGAAAAAGCTTTAACAAACAATAACTATTTGTTAGCTTTAGATATTGCACTAATAGCGATGGAAGAATGCTTAGAAGCGTTCCAATATGCAGATGATTCAGGCGGAAGTATTGGAATGTTAATAAATGAAATAAGCGATAAAGTAGATGATATAATCATTGAGGTTATAGACAATGGTGATAATAAAAAAGAAGAAATATTTAATAACTTATTAAAATATATGGATACAAAGGTATTAGAAGATTGGCAAGATTATAGAATAGATTTACTAGGTATATGTTTTAGGTTTATAGAAGAGGAGCAGTATAGGAAAACTTTTAAGAAGAAGCTCATGGATTTAATTGATAATGAAATATGTGAATTTAGTGATTATTATAAAGAAAAAATGTTAATGATGCAATATGAAATAATATCAGAGTATGAATCTGAGGGAAATGCAGATTTGTTTATAGAGGAAAATTTAAAATATACATCATTTCGTGAACTTATAATTAAAAAACTCCAAGAGGAAGGGAATTATTTAAAAATTATCGACTTGACCTTAGAAGCAGAAAAAAAGGATAAGGATTGGGCAGGTCTGGTAAGT
This sequence comes from uncultured Tissierellaceae bacterium, assembly GCA_964484955.1. Classification (GTDB taxonomy): domain Bacteria; phylum Bacillota; class Clostridia; order Tissierellales; family Tissierellaceae; genus CAYZDC01. The sequence goes on along the minus strand of CAZAGS010000201.1, from coordinate 1,796 downwards.
AAGTGGAAGAAAATAAGATATCAAGCTTATAAAAGTCTTTCTTTAAAGGAAGAGCAAGAAAAGTTAGCTAAAGAATTATTGTTAGATGGTAAGTTTGAATATTATGAAGAATTAATAACTATTCATAAAGGCAATGAGGAAGCTTTATATAATGAAATAATTAGTCAAATACAGGAAGGTAAGAATTGGTATTGGAGTAACCTATATGTAAAATTGATTGTATATGAAAAGGATATGGGAAGAATTTTAGAATATGTGAAAAAAAGTCCAAGACAGATTGAGGAATATGCGAGTATGTTAATGGATGAATATCCTATAGAAGTTATTGATATTTATAAAGACCATATTTATTCTATTGCTAAACTTGCTTCAGATAGGAAAAGATATCGAGAAGTATGTAGAAGTATTGAGAGATTTGGTAAATTCGTAGCTAAGGAAGATATAAATAATATTATCGGGGAATTAAGTATTCTATATAGAAGGAGGCCAGCTTTTTTAGATGAGCTAAGTAGGATTAAGAAATAAATAATATGATAACTATATGCACCGGGGACAGTTCTTTTTGCACAATATATAGTATTAAAAGTGAAGAAAACATAGGTTATAGAAGAATAGTGTGAAAAAGATTATGGCGTATGATATAGTAGTTATAAGGCACAATGGACTGTTATGTTAGAAGTAGTTTAGGAAATGAATGGTATTGATTGTAATGAAAGGGGAATTATTATGATTATAAACTCTAAAATATTTGACTTTTATTTAGAAAACGGAAACATTGATAAGCATAAGGATGACTGGCTTTTTCAGTACCTTGAAGTGTTAAGTGGAGGTGTGAATGTTTTTGAAGAGCCGTCATATTCTCAAAAGGATATCAAGACGATGACAAAAATTGCAACAGAAATTCGAAAACAAATAGATAACTTTGAACCCAATAATCTTGAGATGTGGAATCTACTATTTCCAAATTGGAAGGAAATTATTTCGGAAGTTGTTGTTTATTTTATTGTAGGTCTACCAGAAGGGTATGACGCTCTAGCATTACAAGATGAAAGTGGAAATCCAATAGTGGTTTATGATATGGGAAATTGGCTTATCTATAAGAACATGGTAATATCTGATGTTATAAATAACTTATTAACACATGAATTATGTCATGTTTGCATTAATGCTGCTTTTCCAGATTTGAGGAACACTTACATAGCTGGAACATATCTTGAAGGACTAGATGCAATTACTTTTAACGAAGGATTTGCTCATCTGTTGGCATTTGAAAATAAAAACATTTCATCAGTAGATTGGAAGTCAGAAAAATTCAGAAAGGTCTTAGCAGATACTGTTGAAACACTGAAGAATGCCCTCCTCGAAGAGGACACCTCTAAACAAAAACAATATATTCATGCAGCAATGGCGGGAAGCTATTATGAAAAATTTGGAGCAATGGTTGGTATGCTGTATCTTGCTAATGAGTGGTTAAAGAATGGTAACTTGGGAGTAAAGAGAATATTTGACGAAGGATATCATAATTTTGCGTCAAAAGCAATTAAGAATGATTAAAATATGCAGAATGTTAGATAAATATGATTGACAATACTCACAACGATACATCCTTCAATTTAACGTGCAATAACCATTATCTATAAGAATACAATAGATTTATTATAAAATACATATAAAATTTTAAAGAGGAAATATTATAAATAATAATATTTCCTCTTTTTTATTATTTTCTATAATTCCCCATACATTGGGTATAATACACATAATAAACAAGAAAAGGATGAGATACTATGAATAGG
>CAZAGS010000200.1:0-2456 GCA_964484955.1 uncultured Tissierellaceae bacterium | reverse complement strand
CCTCCATTAGTAGTATTTCCACTAATTAGGAATTAATACCTATGAAGAATAAAAAAACCATCTCTTATTTAATAAAAGATGGTTTTATTGATTATTTATTTTATTTCTACACCAGTATAATAATGTTTTAATATTTGCTCATAAGTACTACCATTTTTGCCCATCCCGTTGGCTCCCCACTGACTCATTCCTACTCCGTGGCCGTAACCATAGGTAACTATTTCAATAAGATTTATCTTTTTATCATAGGTAATCTTAAAATTTGTTGAGTTTAGTCCAAATAATGTTCTTATAGTACTTCCATTTATTATGTCTTTATCCACAGCAACCTTCTTTACTCTTCCACTAGGTGTCTTTTCTATAAGCTTGATCTTTTCACCTAAATTATCTAGAGTTATTTTTGCATTAGGATATTCCCTATTTAATTTGTTTATAAATTCCTCTCCCGTTAAGGATAATACCGACTTATACTTTGGTGCATCTTCTTCGTAAGGACTAACTACTGATTTTAAGTATGGAGAATCTGAAGCAAATACATTTACGCTATCCTCTGTCATACCTCCACTAGTTGAATGATATGGTGTCTCTATTATTTCACCTTGATAATACAATAATAATCCCTTAGTGGATTCTACTGCTTCTTCTATTCTAGGCCAATACTCTTCTATCCAAGAATCTCCATGAATAAGTGCTAATTCTTCAAAGGACAAGTATGCTTGGCAGTGAATACCCGTACAGACGGCTGCATCTGGATGATCTGGATGGCTATTTTCGTATCTTATAGTCCTACTAATAGCATAAGTTCTAGCTGCTATTGCTTGTGCCTTTAGTGCTTCAATATGAAATGCTGCTGGCATTTCCGCTGCTACTACTCCTTTAATGTATTCCTCTAAGGGTAAAACCATAGCCTTGTTAGTATATACATTAAATACCCTAATATCTTCTATAATCTTTTGACTTCTGGCATCTTTTCTATCTTCTATAACTATTATAGGTCTTGTATCTTCAAAGCCCTTACCTTCTGCAGAATTTGTTTTAGGTACAAAATTAAATGTCTTAACAATAACCGTAGGTAACATTATAGTTATTATCAAGACAAACCCCAAATACCCCAAGATCCTCTTCATCTTAACCTCCTTTTAACCTTTAGTATACTAATAATGTATATTCGAATGGCTAGAGGAATAGAACTAGATTAATTCACGATTCACAATTCACAATGCACAAATAATGTGTATAGGTAACAGGTAACAAGGAACAGATAACAGGTAAGGTCAAAAGCAAAAACAAAAGAGGAGATTCCTGGCAGGCTCGAAATGACATTATCGTCATTCTCAGCGTAGCGTAAGAATCTCCTCTTTAAATCTATTAATCTCTTATCTTTCAATTTTTTAATTGTGCTCTGTGCATTGTGCATTGTGAATTTAATCTCTTACTTGTTACCTGTTACCTGCACTCGTCTAATCTTAGCTCCAAGTCCAGTAAACTTTGCTTCTATTCCATCATATCCTCTGTCTATGTGATAGATATGGTCGATTTCTGTTGGTCCTTGGGATAATAGGCCGGCTAGTACTAGGGCTGCTCCAGCTCTTAAGTCTGATGCTTTTACCTGTGCTCCTGTTAGTCCTTTAACACCTTGGATAATACAGGATCTGCCGTCTATTTTAATATCTGCACCCATTCTTTTTAGTTCATCAACATGCATAAATCTATTTTCAAAAACAGTTTCAATAAGTACACTAGTTCCTTCACAAAGTGTCATTAAGGCCATAAATTGAGCCTGCATATCTGTTGGAAAACCAGGGTATGGCATGGTCTTAATATCGATTGGCTTTAAATTTGGTGTACCGATTACTCTAATACTGTCTCCATTTTCTATTACTTGGCAACCTGTTTCCTTTAGTTTAGCTATTACAGGTTTTAAATGACTTGAAATTACATTTTCTATAATAACGTCACCATTACTAATTGCAGCCGCAACCATAAAAGTACCTGCTTCTATTCTATCTGGAATTATCTGGTGATTACATCCACCTAAGGTTTTTACACCTTTAATTTTAATAGTAGATGTACCGGCTCCTTTTACATCTGCTCCTAATTTATTTAAAAAATTAGATAAATCTACAATTTCAGGTTCCATTGCAGCATTATCTATTATGGTTTCACCTTCTGCCATAACAGCAGCCATTATAATATTTTCTGTAGCACCTACAGACGGGAAGTCTAGATAAATCTTATCTCCAATAAGTTTGTCTGTATGTGCATATATATTACCATGGTCAATTTCTATATTGGCCCCTAAAGCCTTAAATCCTTTTAAATGTAAATCTATAGGTCTAGTACCTATAGCACAGCCACCTGGCAATGAGTTTTTAGTTTTTCCAAGTCGGGTAAGCAATGGTCCCATAACTAAAAATGACGCTCTCATTTTACTCATTAATTCATATTTTGTTTCA
>CAZAGS010000199.1:0-2483 GCA_964484955.1 uncultured Tissierellaceae bacterium | reverse complement strand
TAAGTTGGTGAACTTCAGTAGTACTATATACAACTATTTATATATTAGAAAGGGGATTATATTATATATGGATGAGATTATAACTAATAAATTTTATATAGTGTTTTTAGGTATTTATATCTTAATTGTTGTTATCAATTATAATAATTTAAATAATCCAAGACCCTATCCACCAAAGAAGATTAGGGAAGAATTTAAGAGGGGGAAGTTTGGTTTCTCTGCCTATAAATATAGAGGTTTCTCCCATTATTCACTTCCAAGATTAGTTAAGAGTGAAGCAAATTGGATTGATGGATATGCCTATTGGAATAAGGCTTCTATTAAATTAGGAATTACAGGATTAATTATTTCATTGCTTACAATGATATTAGGAGAAGTTTTTAACTTATTTAATTCCTTTATTGGTGCATTTATCATTTTAGTGCCTTTACTTTTAGGGATGGTATTGATTTGTTACAGAATGGAGAAAAATATTTTGAAAGATTAAAATTAGTTGCATATTTTTTAATATAGCTTAATTTATATTATGCAGGGGGAATAAGAAACTATGAGAAATAAATCTAAAATAATATTGTTCACCATAGTTATACTTATAGCTACATTTATATTAAGTTCATGCAAAACATCTAAGACTCTTGTGGCAAATTTAATAACAAAAAGCGAAACATCTGAGGAAATAGAATATATTTCCATTTATTCAAATGGAAAGAGTAAGAAAATTGATCATTTCATAAGTGATGGTTTTCAGATATATAATGCGGATTCAAGAAGTTTCTCATCATATATTTCTAATAATACTGTTTTAAATAAATTAAATAAAATTGTACTTAAAGATTCTGACGGTAATGTTGTTGATAATGATAAAGTTATTACAGGAATATTTAAATCAGCAGAAAAATTAGAACATGATATTTGGGAATTTCAAGTTTTAAAGGTTCTTGATAACTATTATGCTTTAGTAAAATTGAATGTAAATTGGCAATCGCCTTGTGACTTCTATGAATACGATAAAACTAATGAGGAATTAAAACTTTTATATAGGTTTGAAGGTGTTGACATTATTGGAATATCATTAGCAAGAGACAATAGCTTATAGATGTTTATTACTCACTTGTTTAAATGATCTTTTAAAATATACTGGACTTAAGTAGAATTAAGCCAATTAAAGATTGTTAAAATAAATGGAGGTGAGTCAAATAAAAAATGAAAAGGAACAAAAAGGAATATCATCAGTTTGGGGATTACTTATATTTTGCATATGTTTAATAGGATATATAATATGGAAGCAATGGCTATTTATGTTAGCTGGGTTGATGGCATTTACTTTGATTTTTGTACTAAGTGATTAAGTAGAATTAAGGTTTAGGGAACGGGCGATCAAAGGTATATACATATTGATAGGGCACATATTGCACACTCTTTATATTTAGACTTGTCTTAGTAGAACGATACTAGAAATACCAATAACATTAGTAAAAAGGGAGAAATTAATTATGGTCTGTTTGAAAAGTATAAATTCAAAGAATTATAGGGAGAGTTGTCGATTGAAAATTACTGATAAGCAAAGGGAAAATCACTGCGTTGCACCTAATGTAGCTATTTTGGCCAGAGCCTATGCTTATAGAAATGAAGGAAGCCAGGTATATGCAATATACTTTGAAGATTATATGATAGGTTTAGTTTTATGGAGAAATAGAGCTACCTGTTATATACTTGACCAATTTATGATATCTGAAGAATATCAAGGAAAAGGGTTTGGTAAAGAAGCTATAAATTTAATTATTGATAAAATGAAAGAAGAAGGAAAGTTTAATGTAGTTGAACTAGGTTGTTCTAGAGATAATATAGGTGCAATGAGATTTTATGAAAGTTGTGGTTTTTATTATTCCGGGGATGATTATGAAGATGAAATAGGAATGGCTTTTAATTTAAACAAGAATTAATTAAATGTATGTGGTATTCTTTATATTTAGTTCATCTAGTTTGCTATTTTATTAGGGGGAAAAGGAAGTGTACATTAACAACATTTGTATTGAAGATGTAAAGGATAGTAAAGAGAGAGCTAAAATAGTAGAAGAGATATTGTTAGAGTTACCTGAATGGTTTGGCTTACCGGAAAGTACTAAATCGTATATAGCAGATTCTAGAGAATTGCCACTATTTGCAGCTATATGTGATAAAGATATAGTTGGATTTATAACAGTTAAAGAAACTAGTAAAGATACTTGTGAGATTCATTGTATGGGAATTAAGAAAGCCTATCATAGACAAGGAATAGGTAAAAAGTTATATAAAGCATTTGAAGATCTTGCAAAAGAAAAGTATGAATATATTCAAGTGAAAACCGTTGATGAAGGGCTCTATAAGGAATACGATGATACCATAGCCTTTTATAAAAGAATAGGATTTAAGAAGATGGAAGTATTTCCAACTTTATGGGATGAATGGAATCCATGTCTGATTTTAATTAAAAAGATTTGAAC
>CAZAGS010000198.1:0-2490 GCA_964484955.1 uncultured Tissierellaceae bacterium | reverse complement strand
ATTTCTATTAAACTAGACAATATATCTGCAGATCAACTAAGAAATACTATTAACTATATATTTGCAGATATAATCCAAAAGGATCAAACCCCTGAATTGGACCATAATAAAGAAATAACGGACAAGCAGATGAAGTACATTAACTCATTAGCAAAGGAAAAGAATATAGGTAAGGTTGAATTACAAAATTATAGCATGTCTATGTTTGGTAAGAACAGCAGCTTAGACCTAACTAGAAATGAAGCAAGTCAGTTAATAGCTGCTTTAAACGATATAGAATATAATGTGCTGGATCATTTGAAGGTATAGCTTATGAGCGATAATAAGAAGTATTATTACTTAAAACTAAAAGATGATTATTTTGATTCAGATGATTTAATAGTTCTTGAGAATATGGCTGATGGTTATTTATATTCTAATATTCTATTGAAATTCTATCTTAGAAGTCTAAAGAATGAAGGCAAGCTAATGTTTAAGGATAGAATTCCATATAACTCTAGTATACTAGCTCAAATTACCAGGCATTCAGTAGGTGTTATTGAAAAGGCTATTCAAATATTTGATCAATTAGGCTTAATAGAGATTATGGATAATGGTGCTATTTATCTCCTAGATATTCAAAATTATATTGGAGAAAGCAGTACAGAAGCTGATAGGAAAAGAGCTTATAGATTAAAAATAGACAATGAAAAGATGAAACAATTGCCAAAGGGACAAATGTCCGGACAAGTGGAGGACAAATCTCCACCAGAGATAGAGATAGAGAAAGATTTAGAGAAAGATTTAAAGATAGAGCTAGAGACAAAGGAAAAACACCCACCAGTACCCTATGAAAAGATTAAAACTATGTATACCTCTATTTGTAAATCATTTCCTAATATAAAGACTTTATCTGCAAAGAGAAAGACTACAATAAAAGCTAGATGGAATCAATACAAAGGAGATATTAATGTCTTTAACGAATTATTTTTATTGGCTGAAAGTAGTGACTTTCTAAAGGGTGTTAATAATAGAAATTGGAAAGCAGATTTTGATTGGCTGATTAATGAAAACAATATGGCAAAGGTATTGGAAAATAAATATGCAAACAAGAAAGAAGATAGTAATTCCAATATGGATTCCCTAAATAAATATGGGTGGTGAGATTATGGATATAAATGAATTTATTAGAAAATCAATGAAAGAAAATGAAGAAGAGGCTAAGAAATATATGCTAGAAGAAAGGGCTAAAAACTTGGAGAAACGATTTAGAAATACTGGTCTACCTTTATTATTTAGAAACAAATCCTTCACCAATTATGATCAAAAGAATAATCCTAATGGATATATTAAGTGTAAAGAGTTCGCGGACAACTTCCCTAACTCCAAAGGACTACTACTATCAGGGCCTGTAGGCCGGGGCAAAACCCACTTAGCGGCTGCTATTGTGAATCATTTGAATGATAGAATGTATAGCACTTATTTTGGTAATGTAATTGATTTAATCAGTTTTGTAAAAAGTACCTACAATAAGAACTCTACATTAACAGAAATGGAAGCTATTTCTATTATGACTCAAAAGGTAGATCTGTTAGTTATAGATGACTTAGGTAAAGAAAATAATAATGAATACACCATTAGTCTCTTATACCAGATTATTAATAAATTATATGAGAATAAAAAGCCAGTAATTATTACAACTAACTATAATGCCTATGACTTGGGTCAAAGGTTGGGAGAACGTGGAGATGCTATGGTAAGTAGACTATGTGGTATGTGTGAGCCTGTAATATTAAAAGGTGATGACTGGAGGGTTAAGTATGGCATATTTTAAATGTTGGATATGTAAAGACCAAGGAATGATTATTTATAGCAGAGAACATCATGGAATAGATTATGAAATGGCAGCTAAGTGTAAATGCATTAAAGGTCAGCAATTAGGAGACAGAATCCCTACTATAGCTGAGGGTTTGGCCATTGAGTTTGCAGAGGGCAATTATGAAAAGTATAAGGAGAAGGTTGTTTAATGACTTAAGTGAAAGACAGGCTTACTAGGTTATAATGTAGTCATCCGGGTATAATTAGGATAGTAAATTAAATTAAATAAACCTAGGAGGAATTAGATGGCTATTAATTTATATATTAATTTTGATGGAAATTGTCGTCAGGCTGTAGAGTTTTATTCTGATGTCTTTAAAACTGAAAAACCAGAAATTATGACTTATGGGGATAATCCACCAGATCCGAATTTTGCACTTCCAGAGGATACAAAAAACTTGGTAATGCATACAAGGCTTAATATTAATGGAACTACTATTATGTTTTCTGATGTATTTCCTGGAATGCCTTTTACTATAGGCAATAATATTACTATTGCGGTGGTTGATGAGGATATGGATTTTATTAAAGCTACATTTGACAGATTAAAAGAAGATGGGACGGTGGGCATGGAACTTCAAGAAACATTTTGGACTAAGTGTTATGGATCTTTAACTGATAAATTTGGCATAG
>CAZAGS010000197.1:0-2552 GCA_964484955.1 uncultured Tissierellaceae bacterium | reverse complement strand
GTAGTCCTAATATATTAAAATGATTAAACAAAAGGCATATAATTATTACTGGAATCCCTCATGGATTTAGTCAATATACCTTCTAATATGCTTATACCTTTTATTATTTCTTCCTTATTTACAGAACCGAAACTAAGCCTTATATAATTGGTATTTATACTGTCATCTATATAAAATACCTTGCCAGGTACTATGGCCAAATTATAATTAATAGCTTCTTTATAAAGTTCTATAGCATCAATATTTTTAGGCAGTTTTATCCAAAGGCTAAGACCACCATTTGGAGGAAGGTATTGAATTCCTAGGGGTTTTAGTCTTTCTAAGTGTTCTAACATTAGAAGATACCTTTCTTCATAAACCTTTTTAGTATTATCTATATGACTTTTCCAGTAACCAGCCCTTAAGTAAAGATCAAATGCTCTTTGCAAGAATCCTGATGATGAAATATCAGTGGTATGCTTTGCCCTAATTATACTCTTAAAAAGATTATTAGGTAGAGTTATAAATCCTATTCTAACACCAGGCATAAATATTTTAGAAAAGCTTTTAATAAAGATTACCTTGTCCATACTATCCATGGATTTTAATGGCTTATTTGATTCAGTATTAAAAGATAAATCTGTTAGAAAGTCATCCTCTATTATATAAAAGTCATATTCTCTTGCTAATTTTAAAAGTTTTTCTTTTTTAGCTTTACTATATGAGTAGGTGGTAGGACTTTGATAGTTAGTCATTATATATATAAACTTTGGATTATACCTTTTTATATAGGATTCAAGTTGAGATATTTCAATACCGTCTTCTTCCATAGGTATTCCAACTATTTTAGCAGCTCTTGATTGAAACACAGCAATAGCTCCAGAATATGTTGGATTCTCTACCAAAATACAATCTCCAGGACTAATAAGTGTCTTTGAAATTATATCTAATCCTTGTTGGCCACCAGAAGTAATAAGGATTTGATCCTCATTTACATATGTTGAGTAGTTGTCCATTAGGAACTTGCTAATAGACTGCTTTAAAGGCCTATACCCAGTGATTTCAGGATATAGAAAGGCTAAGCCCTTGTCTCTATCTAAAACTTGTACTAGGGCCTGTTTGAACTCTTCAATTGGAAACAAGTCGGCTGTAGGAGACATACTTGCAAAGTTAATACTATCAATAGAAATAGGTAATATACCTGATAACATTAATTCCAAATCACCTTCTTCTACAAAGGGCAGGTTTTCAGAATATGTATTCTTTTTAATATAAGTACCACTTCCCTTAACAGAATAGACATAGCCTTCTTGTTCTAATAGTTTATATGCATTAACTACAGTAACATTATTTACACCAAGATGCTTGGATAATGCTCTTATAGATGGCAATTTCTCATTTTCAATTGTGTTATCTTCAATTAAAGTTCTAATGTTATTAGATAATTGTATATAAAGGGGTGTAGATAGCTTTTTATTAATCATAAAATTATTCATAAAATCCTCCTCAAATGTACCCATACAGATAGTATATCAAAATAGTGGATTTTTACCAATAAATATTATACAATTTGGTATAATAATTATTAAAGAGGAGATGAATTATGGATAATTATATGGAAATTTTAAGAGAGGAAGATTTTAACACGTCCACATGGGCTGGGGGGAAAACCACAGAACTATTTATTTACCCAAAAGATTCTAAATATAGTGAAAGAGATTTTAAAGTCCGTGTTTCTACAGCTACTGTAGAATTAGACCAATCAGAATTTACTAAATTAGATGGAGTAAATAGATTTATAACACCTTTAGATAAGGATTTAAAACTAAGCCACAATGGATTAGAGTCTGTAAATCTAAAACCATTTGAAGTACATGAATTTCCTGGCCACATAGATACTACTAGTTATAGTAAGGCTAGAGACTTTAACCTAATGCTTGCCAATGGTAGTAAAGGACAGTTAAAGAGTTTTTATTTAAAAGAGACATCAGAAATAATAATACTTGCAGATTATGGATTTAATCTATTATATTCCTTTGATAATGTATTTAGGATTTCTATAGATGGGGAAGATTTTTTCCTAGGGCCTAATGAATTATTAGTTATAAAATCCAATACAGCAAAAGATATTAAAGTTTATTCAGAGCATAAGGCCTATATCTTGCTTTCTAGCTTTGTAATATAGCTAAAAAGATAGTAATTTTAGTCTATATATTATACAATTTAAGTAGAGAGTTTTAAGGGGTGGGTTTATGGAAGAAAGTGCAAAGACCATTAGTAAAGGATTTAAGGTGTTCCTTATAATCCTTATTATTGTTATTTTGGTTTTTATGAGAATAGAAAATAGAGATGGAATTAGTAGTATGATCCAAAAAATTAGTATAAGAGAAAAGTCATTAGATTTTATTAGTAGAATTGATTTAGAGGAAGAGGTTGACAATATTAATCTCTACGATGATATATTGGTGAAATGGAATAAGAACAATCTTAGTTTTCTAAAAGCTGATGGTAGCATATTTTGGGAAAAGGAGTTTAACTTTGAACAACCCTATATTTATTATGGTCAACAATAT
>CAZAGS010000196.1:0-2581 GCA_964484955.1 uncultured Tissierellaceae bacterium | reverse complement strand
AAACAAATTATAGGATTATTTATGTATAATGAAAAATTAGCAGGACTTTATGCTAGAATCGGAGAAAATAATATAATATCTGGATTAACAGAATACTATACATTACCAAATATAAAAGCTGAACAATTAAATAGTAATTAAAGAAAAATCTCCTTTTATGTGAAGCAAAAGGAGATTTAAATTTTTCTATTATAAATTACTGTTTTTATTACAGTTTTTTTGATATATTATAGTGGAGGTGAATAGGGATGAAAGTAATGATAATAGGTGCAGGTAAATTAGGAAGCAAATTAGCCGAAGCTATGGTTAGTGAAGATATAGATGTAACAATAATAGATTCAAATGCCAAGGTGGTAGAAAGAATAAATGAGCATATGGATGCTCTTACAGTTATTGCCAATGGTATAGACGTAAGTATATTAAAAGAATTGAATATAGAAATCTATGACTTATTGGTAGCTTCTACAGATAGTGATGAAACTAATACAGTAATTTGCGCTTTAGCAAAAAAGCTAGGATGTAAAATGACTATAGCTAGAATAAGAAATCCTGAATATATAAAACAATTAGATTTTATAAAAAAGGAAATGGGTATTGACCATATTGTAAATCCAGATTTAGCCACAGCTCAATCCATTGAAAAATATTTGTTAAAAAGTTTCACTTTCTATTCTGGAGATTTTGCCAGTGGTAAAGTCCAAATGGTAGATTTTAATATTGGACATAACGAGAATTTCGTAGGTAAACAGCTAATGGAATTAGACTATTTTAAAGACTTAGTAATAACTGTTATATTCAGAGAGGGAAGTATAATTATACCTAAAGGGTCTACGGTTCTTCATGACAATGATGTGATTCATATAGTTGGTAAATCGGAAGACATAATAGATATAAGTAATCACTTTCAAAGTGAAAGAAAGTATAAAGACATAGATAAGGTAATGATTTTGGGTGGAGGAAATGTTGGGTATTATTTAGCAGAAAAACTATCTAAACACAAGATATCTGTAACTTTAATAGAACAAAATAGAGAAAGGGCTAAAGAACTTTCAGAGAAATTAAAATCTGTAGTTATTATTCATGGTGATGGAACAGATATCCATCTTTTAGAAGAAGAAATGCTTCATACTATGGATGCCTTTATAGGTGCCACAGGCTTTGATGAGCAGAATTTACTTATGGCACTTATGGCAAAACAACTAGGAGTACAAAAAACTATTGCAAAGATAAGCCGTGAAAATTATACTAAAATAATTGATCGGCTAGGCATAGATGCTGCATTAAATCCAATTTATATTACTGCCTCTAATATACTTAAGTTAATAAGAGGAGGAAAGGTTGTTTCTGTATCCTTACTATTAGGTGGAGATGCAGAGGTAACAGAGATAATACTAGATAAAGACCTACCATTTCTTGATAAGACTCTTACAGAATTAAAACTTCCAAATGGAGTAATAATTGGAGCCATAATAAGGCATGGGCATGTAATAATACCAAAAGGTGATTCTGTTTTAAAAGCAAATGATAGAATTGTAGTGTTTAGCCTAACGGAAGACGTAATGACACTAAAGATGTTCTTTAAAGCTCATAAGGGAGGACTTCTAAATGAATTATGGAATCGTACGAAGAGTATTAGGTGATATTCTTATAGTTGAATCATTGCTCATGATACCTTCCATGCTAATAGCCTTTTACACAGGTGGAGACGATATAAATGCATTTGTAATAGCCATAATGATAACCTCAATTGTAGGTTTTTTTATGAGAAGAAATAAACATGGAAAGTTAATAAATGCCAGTGATGGCTTAGCTATAGTAGCATTTGGTTGGCTATTAGCTTCTATCTTTGGAGCATTACCCCTATTTTTGTCTGGAACAACGAATTACCTAGATGCCCTTTTTGAAACTGTATCTGGATTTACTACTACAGGGGCTACAGTTATATCAAATGTAGAAGCATTACCACAAGGTCTTTTATTTTGGAGATCTTTTACTCACTGGATAGGTGGAATGGGAATATTAGTATTTACAATTGCGCTTATTCCTGCTCTAGGTATAGGTGGTTTTCAAATATTTAAAGCGGAAAGTCCGGGGCCAGTAGCTGGGAAAATAGCCCCAAGAATAAAAGATACAGCTAAAATACTTTATGCTTTGTACTTTGGAATGACAATATTACAAATTATTATGCTTAGGATAGGTGGTATGAATCTCTTTGATTCCATGGTATATACATTTGGAACAGTTGGCACAGGTGGATTTGCAACAAAAAACAACAGTGTTGCTTTTTATAACAGTAGCTATATTCATTTAGTGATTGCTACATTTATGATAATGGCAGGAACAAATTTTACTATATATTATTCAATCTTAAAGAGAAAATTTAAAGATGCATTTTTAGATGAAGAACTTAGGCTATATCTTACAATAGTAGCAGTTGCGGTAGTGGCAATAGCAGCAAATTTATACTTAACTAATTATAATAACTTGGCGTTATCTTTAAGAGACTCATATTTTCAGGTTTCTTCTGTAATGACTACTACTGGATATACAACAGCAGACTTTGATTTATGGCCAAGTTTTA
>CAZAGS010000195.1:0-2630 GCA_964484955.1 uncultured Tissierellaceae bacterium | reverse complement strand
ATAATATAATTGAAACTTAGGAGGTAGAAATGAAAAAGTCTATAAATTCTCTTTTAATCTTGTTAATTGCATTAATATTTATTTCAAACATAAATCAAAGGTCAATCTATGGCAAAAAAATTGATGAGACTGTAACAATATTATTTACTCATGATATGCATGATCACTTTTATCCATATTCTCTTGAGACTAAGGGTGAAATCAAGGAATTGGGTGGATTTGCTAGGCTATATAGTGCTATTGAAAAAGAAAAAAGTTTTGACCCGGAAGCTTTAGTCTTAGATGCTGGAGACTTCTCTATGGGAACCTTGTTTCAAACCATATTTTCTAGCCACTCTCCCACTTTGAGATTAATGGGAATCATGGGTTATGATGCTACAACTTTTGGCAATCATGAATTTGATTTTAGGGCGGAAGGTTTGGCAGATAGTCTACAAGCTGCTAAAAATAGTGGTGACCCTTTACCTACTATAGTAGCTTCAAATACAATATTTCCAGCCGATGAAAGTGGAAATCTAACTCCATCCTTAAAGAAATTACAAAATTCTATGGATAATTATGGTGTTAAGGATTATATTGTACTGAATCGAAATGGTGTAAAAATAGGTATATTTGGATTAATGGGTATTGATGCTGATTCTAATGCTCCTATGGCAGAAGTCGAATTTAATGATATGATGGAATCCTCTAAAAAGGTAGTTCATATTCTTAAGAATGAAGAACAAGTGGATCTAATTATTGCCTTATCTCATTCTGGAACTAAGGATAAGAAATCTAAATCTGAAGATGAAATTCTAGCAAAAAAAGTACCTGATATTGATGTTATAATTTCTGGTCACAGTCATAGCACTTTAAAAGAGCCTATAATTGCAGGCAATACTATCATAGCTTCTTCTGGTAATTATGGTGAGAATCTTGGTGTAATGAAAATAGCTAAAGATGATAAAGGTAAATGGAAACTTGATAAATATGAAATTAAGCAGATCAATGATTCTCTACCTTTAGACCCAGCTATTACGGAAAGAATAGATTACTTTAAGGATATAGTTCAAGAGCAGTATTTAGATAAATTTAATATGAAGTTTAATGATGTATTGGCTTATTCACCCTTTAGCTTCACGGAATTCTCAGTGCTAGGTGATTATCATAGAGAAGAACCCTTAGGTAGTTTGATAAGTGATTCTTATATATACGCAGTTAAAAATGCAGAAGGTGAAAACTACAAGGAGATTGCCGCAGCTATTGTTCCCTATGGAATAATAAGAGATACCTTTACCCGAGGCAATATAAGAGTTGCAGACGTATTTAATGTATCTTCTCTAGGTATTGGGGCAGATAAAATCTCCGGCTACCCCCTAATAGATGTATACCTAACAGGTAAAGAGTTGAAGACTGCAGCTGAAGTAGATGCTTCTATTCAGCCTATTATGGGTGAAGCACAATTATATATGTCTGGCCTAAATTACAGATTTAACCCTAAGAGAATGATCTTTAATAAAGTTACAGATGCTTATTTAGAAAATTCAGAAGGAAATAGAGAAGAAATTCTTGATGATGAATTATATAGAGTTGTAGTAGGTTTATATTCGGCACAAATGCTATCTGTAGTTGGAGACAAGTCTTTTAATTTATTGTCCATAGTTCCAAAGACAGAAAAAGGTAGTCCTATCACAGATTTTGAAGCCCAAATAATATATGAAGGTGACCATGAAGTTAAAGAATGGCTAGCATTAGCACAGTATTTTCAATCATTTGATATGGAAAATGGTATTCCACAAGTGCCAATATATTATCACACCACCAAGGATAGGAAAATTGTAGATTATGATGCAAGTATAATTGATAGATTTAAAAATCCTAATAAAATTACTTTAGTTATTTATTTAATAATACTTGTATTTATAAGCTTTACATCTTGGCTTATAGGATTTATTTTAAATAGAAGAAAAAGGAAAGCTTTTAAAAACATATAAAATATCCCATAAAAAATGCACCCATAAAAGTTGGGTGCATTTCATTTCTAATTATATAGTTTTAATAAATTCTAGAACTTCTGCTGCATGTCCGTCTATTTTTACTTTACGGAACTCCTCTACTAATTCTCCATCTTTATTAAATACAAATGTAGACCTATCAACGCCTATAACGTCTTTACCAAACATCTTCTTAGGAACCAGTACATTAAATAATTCATGAACCTTTCTATCCTCATCGCTTAGTAGCAAAAATGGTAAATCAAATTTGTCTCTAAACTTTGCATGAGATTTTAAATTGTCTCTACTTATTCCAAGTATTACTGTATTGTTTTCTTTGAATTGATCATACAGATCTTTAAAGCTATTAGCTTCATTGTTTCAACCAGGTGTATTATCTTTAGGATAAAAATAAACTACTACATTTTGTCCCTTAAAATCATTTAGGGAGATATCTTTTCCATCAGTTTCTTTTAAAGTAAAATCATAATTTGACATATGTGCATCCCTCCATAAATGATTATACCCATTTATCTAGGCTTACACCATGATTTATCCAAATATTGTAAAGTATAGTATAACTAAAACTCCTAATACAATTCTATACCATCCAAACACCTTAAAGTCATTATTCCTAATATATTTCATTAATAGCCT
>CAZAGS010000194.1:0-2637 GCA_964484955.1 uncultured Tissierellaceae bacterium | reverse complement strand
CTGCTCCTGGTATTATTGATAATCCTAGGGCTATTGTTTTTTTATCTAATTTTGAGTCAAATGTTGTTTCATTAAATACTTCACCATTATACAACTCTCTTCTCTCTATTTTCTTCCATGCTGAAAACATATCTATTAGGGCTATTAGCCATAATAGTGGATAGCCTAAGATAAATATTACAATAGGTCCATTACTATAAGTCAGTGCCAATAATCCTATGGTCCCTCCTACTAGTCCTGCAAACATTATAAAGAATATTACAGCTCTTTCTTTAAGTCCTATATAAAGATGTGATAAGCCTGGTATTATAGACAGAATAAATGCTATAAATTTACTTTTTTCCCTCATTATTTTTCCTCCTTATTTCTTTCTATATTTTCAATACTTACTATGAATTTTGAAGTACCATTTACTATTTTCTCCGATAGATCAAATATCTTATTAGGCCTATCCTTTTTTTCTAACATACTAACACTGGCTGAAATATCCGGTACATTATCTACTAGATTAGTAAAGAATCCTCCCATTGTTAAAACTATAGTTACAGATGCTACAGCTACAAAGTATCCAAATGGATATTTAGCTGGTTTTTTAGGTGCTTGAATCTTTTTAACTTTATTTTCATGTATCTTGCTCATAATGTTCTGACTGAAGTCTTCTGGAACAATTTTACTTGCAGCACTTATTTCTTCTTCATCTATTAGGGATAGAAATATTTCCATGCATAGATCACAACTATATAGATGTTCTTCCATCTCATCTACTTTTTCTATAGACAACATATTCTTTTTATAAAATAACCATTCTACATAATCATAATGTTTCATGTCTTTCCCTCCATTTCTCTCTTAATAGATTTTTACCTCGATAAAGTCTTGAGGCTATTGTTTTTACTGCTACATCATCTTTCATTGCCATTTCTTCATAGGTCATTTCCTTAAAGTAAAACTGTTCTAATGCTTCCCTATATATATGAGGAATGCTATTTAATAGATTTGCTAATTCTTCACTATCTTCTTTCTTTATTAATAATTGTTCTGGTGTCTCAACTGATTCACTTTCTGAACTGTCTACTAATATTTCTGTCAGCTCATGTGTTTCTTCTTTAAATTTACTCTTTTTTCTTCTAATCCAGTCTATTGATTTATTGGATGTGATTCTGCTAATCCATCCTTTGAAATTATCTGCATCGTAATTAGGTAGAGAGATATAAATTTGTAGAAATACTTCTTGTGCTACATTTTCAACTTCTCCATAATCTTTTATAAAGTTTAGAATAATTGCAAATACATAATTTTTATAGATTTCAATAATCTGATTAAAAGAGTCTTCGTCGCCGGCTACTGCTCTCTCTATAAGTAATTCTTCCGAATTCATATCTCCCCTCCTTCCCTTACACTAATTATAACGTAAAGAAAATATAAAGTACTGCAATAAAAGTGAAAATGATCAAAAGGGTCAGACCCCTTTGATCATTTGGTTATTAATAATTAATTATAAGCTTCTAAAAATCTATAAGTCCTAAGTGGTCCTTGGTATATTTCTTCTAATTCTTTACAATTTATAAAATCCATTGGTGATGTAAGTCCTGGTGGTTTGTCTATTATATTTATGCCACTATTTACTAATACTTCTGTAACAAATTGTGAACAGAAATAACTATGCTTTCTTTCTACAGGATAATTAATCATAACTCCTACTAATCCTAATAAATTATAAGTATATCTATTTCCATCATATTTAAATCTTCTTAATTGATTTACAAGCTTTTTATATTGGATGTCATTTACCTTTAATGAATAGAGTACACATCTAGTATTAGGGAATCTACCGTAGGTTCCATTAATTATATCTTCATGAACAAAGCCTCCAAAAATTGGATTATAGGGCTTTAAACGACCAAAACTATATAATTCCTTTAGGTCTTCATCTAGTCCTATAGACACATGAGTATAAGCATCTCTAGTATAGATATTTATTGCCTTTGAAAACATTGACCCACTATGGGTTAATAAAATATAAATATTTCTGTTTTTCTTCATATTACACCTCATTTTTCTATTCTCATTTATAGGTATAATTCATTGTATACTTTTTAATGAATTATTTCAATATCTAAGCCCTATATTAATAAGTATAACGAATTGTATGAAATAAGTACTGCAATAATTATTAACACAATAATCTTTTAAGAATATTCCCTTAATTTACTTGTATTCTTTATTATTTTGTGTAAAATAATATTAGTGTAAGGAGTTATGTTAATTTGATAGTAAAGGAGCATGCAGTCTGGAAGATAATTTAGAATTAGATGGATTAGAAGAAGAAATTAAAGAAACAAAAATAATATTAAACGATTTATTAGCTCAAAAAGAATATAACCTTCTGGATAAGGAGGTTATAGAAGTAAGTAGAAGAATTGACAAGCTTCTATATCGATACCACACTTTGCAACAATTAAATTAAATATATTAACTTAATCCCTTACATTGGTTCCCTACATAATATAAGAGCATAAAAAAAGGTTTTTCAAAAGTCCAAAGACTAATGAAAAACCTCTTTAATTTTATTGAGCTTTAAACTACATCATTCCGCCCATTCCGCCCATGCCACCCATTCCACCCATGCCTGCCATT
>CAZAGS010000193.1:0-2648 GCA_964484955.1 uncultured Tissierellaceae bacterium | reverse complement strand
AATAATAAATTAGTATACAATTCCAATCGTCAAATGGGAATGGGTAACCATGGAGGTATGCATGGTGGCATGATGAATAGAAATCGAAATATTCCTGCAGGCCATTATATAGAAAAAGCTTATCCATTGATGGAAAATGGTAAAAACATTGGTAATCTAATAATAGGTTATATTGATAATTCTTATCTAACAGATAGTGCTTTAATTTTTAAAGGAACATTGAGT
Source organism: uncultured Tissierellaceae bacterium (assembly GCA_964484955.1). GTDB lineage: Bacteria > Bacillota > Clostridia > Tissierellales > Tissierellaceae > CAYZDC01. The sequence goes on along the minus strand of CAZAGS010000193.1, from coordinate 2,423 downwards.
AAGTCCATATTATTATCAAGTTTTATAACCATAATTTTAGGTGTACTTATAAGTATGTATTTATCAAAAAATTTGACAGCCCCCTTGGTAGATATAAGAGATACGGCAATAGATATAAGACAGGGAAATCTTAATTCCAGGTCTTATATAGAAACCAATACATTGGAAATTAAGGATTTATCTGACTCTATTAATTACCTTGGCGAAACTTTAATCCAAGAAGAAAATTCAAGAAAAGCATACGCTAGTGATATATCCCATGAATTACGAACACCTCTTACCACACTTAAAACTCATTTGGAGGCTATGGTAGATGGAGTATGGGAGGCAAATGAAGAACATTTAAATATACTCTTACAAGAAGTTGATAGACTATCCAGTTTTTCAGATGATTTAAGGGACTCTTTTAAATCTAAAGAATACAATATAGATTTAAATAAAACTAAGTTTAATCTTTCTCATGAATTAAAAAATATCATAACAGTTTTTACACCAATTTATAGAAAAGACGATTTTATACTTGAATCTTCAATTGAAGATAATATTGAAATAGATTTTGATCGTGACAAATTCAATCAAATTATTAACAACTTATTAGCTAATTCAAAAAAATATTTAGCTAGTGATGGTAAAGTAACTGTAGAGTTAAGAAAAGATAAGAAAAGCATATTAATTAAAATTAGGGATAATGGCATAGGTATTAAAGCAGAAGATCTACCACATATATTTGATAGGTTTTATAGGGTTGATTCCTCAAGAAATAAAGGTACAGGTGGCAGTGGCCTTGGGCTTTCTATAGTTAAATCTTTAGTTGAGGCACATGGTGGCAAGATTAGTATGGATAGTGTTTATGGAGAGGGAACTAAAGTGGATATAGTATTACCTATGAGCTAAAAATAAAACCTCAACATTTCAAAGTGTTGAGGTTTCTTAATATTATAATTTAGAATTATTCTTAACCCGATTTTCCATATATCTATTACTTCTTTATGTGAAAGACCTTGATTGCATTTTAATGCTGGGACATAATCCCCTTTTTTCTTCATTATTTTCTCAGCTATATCTTTCTGAGTCCCCATTGCATCTATTGTTATTACACTTTTCTCTAAGAATAGTAAGTCCAAAAGTTCAGATATTGCTGTTATTTCATTACTCTTGGAATCTGTTTTCAACTGACCAAGTATTTACAATGTGAATAGCTTTCTTTTCACCATCAAAAGATCTTCGAATTGTTTTTCCATCTATTGCAATTATTCTTCCCTCTGTATTATCACATAATCCATTAGACCATTCCATAAATGCTTTGTTAAATGCTTTCGAGTCTAATTGTTCAAAGATCCTTTAAAAGGTATCATGTGAAGGTATACTATTTTCTAGCTTTACATATTTCTTTAACAATTCACTTTTTATTTCTGCAAAAACTTCTATTTGAAGCCATGTGTTGCGATTTGCAATTGTTGCAACAACTGCTACAAATAATATTTCAGTTAAATCATGTTTAACTTTATGAGCTTGCCTAAAATCCTTTACATTCTTAAATGATTCTTTAAAGTCTTTTATTTTCATATCAATTCTCCTATCGTATCGTTTTCTATACTATATAGATTCGACATAAGTTTTAAGCGTCCTTTTTGAATTTGAGATTATTTTTATTTATTTTTCATGCGTTAGCCGTGGTTATTATATTAGATCTTTTTAAAAAATTTCCCAGACAGCATTTGTCTGGGAATTTCTGATATGTTGAGTTGTTTCTATTTTTTATCAGGTAAACATAGAAGGTTATATTCATTACATATTTTTTCATTTTCCTTAACTTCCCAATGTAATACAAAAGTCAATGCAACCCTTAGTGCTGCGATACCAATTAACACTATTAGATTTGGAACTGTTTTAACCACTATACTTAATGAAATTTCTGCTGCTAATAGAAATCCTAAACTCATGTTCATTCCCTCAGCCAATATTAATGATACTCTAGGGTTGTTAAAACTAAATTTGCCTTTCGCAAATATTATTAAAGCTCTAATCCCAGATAAAATAATAATTCCTACACCTATTATTTCCATTGTATATGCTACCCAATGTATTATTGTCTCTAAAAATAATTCCAAAAATTATTCCTCCTTTAATATATTATTCTATAATATATTATCATCAGAAATAATTTTTGTAAAGCTTCAAAGTAAAAAGCCCCTTTCCTCTACTCTGTGTTATTGGATTGAGGGCTTAATCCTCCATCTACCTGCATATGCCTATTAGTTTTAATCCATTGCTTAAACTTTTGAAGACCTCCTATAAACTTCTTGTTGCGGGTTTTTCTTTTAACCCGGAACCACCCTTTCTTGCTTTTACTACAATAATGTGTAAATCCTAAGAAATCGAATGTTTAAGGAAGGTTATCAGCTACTTAGACTTTTTAACTA
>CAZAGS010000192.1:0-2668 GCA_964484955.1 uncultured Tissierellaceae bacterium | reverse complement strand
ACATAAAAAAAAAGACTCCATAGAGGAGTCTTTCATCCATTTTGGATGGTATAAACCGTTCAAAAGGGTATTGGGAATAGAGATTTTACTTTTTGGTTACCAGGGGGATAACCATAAGTAAATTATAACAAATTCCGACAATCTTTGCAACTCTATATTTATTGTACTTTAATATAATTTGAATATCCTATATAATATATAAAGAGTAATGAAAGCTCACAATTGCTTGAAAGGAAAGATTAAGCATATTAGAAAAGGTGGAATAAAAAATGATTTATTTAGACAATTGTGCTACAACTCCAGTTAGAGATGAGGTAGCAAATATAATGATGGAAAGCTTAAAAGAGGATTACGGAAATCCTTCATCACTGCATAGATTGGGATTAAAATCTGAAAATAAGATAAAAGAGTCTAGGCAAATAATTTCAGAGTATTTAAACATAAATAGACATGATATATATTTTACTTCTGGGGGAACAGAAAGTAATAATATAGCTATTCAAGGTATAATCAATAAATATGGCAACAGGGGAAAGCATATTATTACAAGCAAGATAGAACATCCTTCAGTTATGAATATTATGAAGTATTATGAGGCTAGAGGATATGAAATCACTTATCTAAATAATGATGAACTAGGTAATATAGATTTAATTCAATTAAAAGAAAGCATAAGAGAAGATACCATCCTTGTATCACTAATTCATGTTAATAATGAAATAGGAGTAATACAAAATATTAGAGAGGTTAGAAAGATATTAAAAGACAGACAATCCAATGCTTTGCTTCATTTAGATGGTGTTCAATCTTTTGGGAAAATTCCATTGTCATTAAAAGAATTGGAAGTAGATACATTTTCCTTCAGTGGCCATAAAATTCATGGGCCAAAGGGTGTTGGAGGTCTTTATATAAATCCTAATATGAATCTACCTTCTCTTGTCTTGGGAGGAAATCAAGAAAGTGGTTTAAGATCTGGCACTGAAAATGTAACTGGTATAATTGGCTTTGCTGAGGCTGTAAAAATTTTAAAGAAAAATTTCAAAGAAGAATCAGAACATGTTAGAGAAATTAAGGAATACTTAGCCATGGGTTTGGTAGATAATATAGAAGATATCAAATTAAATACAAGCTTAGATGTGAATTCATCTCCATATATATTAAATGTCTCCTTTAGAAATACTAGGGGAGAGGTATTGCTACATTATTTAGAAAGTGAAGATATATATGTTTCTACTAGCTCAGCCTGTTCATCTAAAGGTACAAAACAAAGCCCAGTATTAAAAGCCATAGGATTAAATGATATTGAAATTGAAGGAGCAATTAGATTTTGTTTTTCCTATAAAATAAGTAAAAAGGACATTGACCGTACTATAGATGTTTTAAAATCATCAGTAAAGGATATTAGAAAAATTATTATGAGGTGATATAGTGAAAAATGTTTTAAGTATTAGCCTAGGTGAATTAATATTAAAAGGCTTAAACAGAAAGTATTTTGAGGATAAATTAATTAGGGATATGAAGAGAGCAATAAATGATATTGGCTATGAAAATATATATAAAGAACAAGGAAAAATATATATAGAAGGGGAAGCCAGTAATTTTCCACAAATGATCAATAGATTAAAAAAAGTATTTGGTTTAGTTTATATTAGTCCTTGTATAAAAGTAGCCTCAAAAGATGTGGAAGACATAAAAGATGCTGCAGTTCAAATTATGAAGGAAAAACTTTCAAAAGAAGATATAAAAACTTTCAAAATCCAAACTATAAGGTCTGATAAAACATTTCCTTATAAGTCACCAGAGTTTTCTAGCAAAATGGGTGGAGTTATACTGGATGAATTTGAAAACTTAAAAGTTGATGTTCATAATCCGGAAGTTTATTTATATATAGATATTAAGATGAATGCATATGTATATACTGATAAAATCAAAGGGTCTGGAGGCTTACCAGTAGGAACAAACGGTAAAGGACTATTACTTCTATCGGGTGGTATTGACAGCCCTGTAGCAGGATATATGATGGCTAAGAGAGGATTAGAAATAAATTGTGTACATTATCATTCTTATCCATTTACATCTGAAAGAGCAGAAGAAAAGGTTAAGGATTTAGCAAAAATATTATCAAGATATACTGGTAAATTCAAATTATTTAGTGTGAATATACTGCCTATCCAAAAGGAAATAAATGAAAAATGTCCAGAAAGTGAAATGACTATAATATCAAGAAAATTTATGATGAGAATAGCAGAAAGAATCGCTGTATTCAATAAATATAATACTCTAGTAACTGGTGAAAATCTAGGGCAAGTTGCCAGTCAAACTATTCAAGGTATTACAGTAACAAATGAGTCTGTTAGTTTGCCCATACTGAGGCCACTAATAGGTTTTGATAAGATAGATATTATTGAAATTGCAAAGGAAATTGAAACTTTTGAAACATCTATTCTACCTTTTGAGGATTGTTGTACAGTCTTCTTGCCAAAGCATGTAGTAACTCAACCAAAAGTTGATAAAATAAAAAAATCAGAAGAAGCCTTGGATGTTGAAGCTTTAGTTGAAGATGCAATTAAAAATATGAAAGTTTATAAGATTGATTAAGAAAAAACATAATGGTAAGCAAAGAAAAAGGTCGATATTAAATATTGACCTTTTTCTTTGTCTATTACTA
>CAZAGS010000191.1:0-2698 GCA_964484955.1 uncultured Tissierellaceae bacterium | reverse complement strand
TAAAAGAGCGAGGTGTTAAACTATTATGGTGCAAAGGGAGAACTACTGTGCAAGAATATTATAGCAAATTAGGTTTTATAGAGCATGGTGAAGTATTTGATTATCCACCTATTGGACCTCATATCATTATGTATAAAAGATTAGATTAAGATCTAGTTGATGGATTTGTTAGAAAGGATGAAATTCAAATGAATATTTTTACTATAGGTCACTCAACTCATAGTCAGGATGAATTTATCTCTATACTGGAATCTTATAACATTGAAGTTTTAGTAGATGTAAGATCATATCCAGGTAGCAAATATGTTCCACAATTTAATAAAGAAAATATGGAAAAGTGGATTCCTGAGAATGGTATTCAATATATTCATATGAAAGAACTTGGAGGAAGAAGGAAAGGAAGTAAAGATTTAGATGAATCTCTAATTGATGGTTGGGAGAATACTGCATTTAGAAACTACGCAGGATATACTTTGACACCGGACTACCAAGATGGTATAAATAAATTAATTTCAATAGGAGAGCAGAAAATAGCATGTTATATGTGCTCAGAAGGCGTTCCATGGAGATGCCATAGACTGCTTATTTCAAACACATTAGTTTTAAGAGAGAACAATGTTTATCATATTATGTCTGAGTCTAAAACGATAACTCATGAGCTAGGAATCTATGGTGCCATTCCTATTATAGAAGGATCAAGATTGATTTATCCAAAGCAAATCTAGATATAAGACCTGCAGCACTTCCCATGATCCAAACATTGAACGTCCTTAAAGACTTAATATTCTTCAAAAGATAAAAGATAATATAGCCTAGAATCTGGCCAACTATTATGTGAATTAGGATTTGCATAATTGTAAATTTAGCTCCTAGACTTGATATGCCTAGTGATTCTGTTGCCATAATTATTCCTGCTTGAGAAAGTGATGCTATTAAAAATCCAATAGAATACTTACTATTCAAATTTAATCATCTCCTTTGGATTAGTATGTATTGGAATTATAAACTTATTCATTTAATCTGTTTAGACAAAAGTATTTATAAAATTATAATAAGAGGTGAGTAAATGACAGAAGAAAATTATCAAGTTGATATGCATCTCCATACCAGTGCATCAGATGGTACATGGACTAGAGAAGAATTATTAGACCACATTAAAGAAAAAGATATAAAAGTATTTTCTATTACGGATCATGATACAACCGAGAATAGTTTAAAGATTATGACTAGCATTCCAAATGATATCTCCTATGTTATAGGTGTTGAAATATCTTGTACCTATAATAACCAGGAGTATCATATAACTGCATATGATTTTGATTATGAGGATGTGGAATTACAGGAACTGCTCCAGTTTAATATGCTGCAGCGAAATGAGAATAATACTAAGATTATAAAATATCTAATAGATGTAAATATACTATCAGACATTGAAGATTATTTTACATATAAATATGAAGCAAACAGAGGTGGCTGGAAATCTTTAAATTATTTGTTAGATAAGAATATTGTTAAAGATATGAGAGGATACTTTGAAATTATGGAAAGGAGTAATGAGAGATTATGCTTTAAAGAACCAAAAGAAGTAATCGACATAATTAAGGCAGCAGGAGGCTATTCCTTCCTTGCACATCCAAGTGCTTATGAAAAGGGAGAAAAACTGCCATTAAAGATATTAAAAGATTGGTTAGATTATGGAATTGATGGTATTGAATGTTATTCTCCATACTTAAAAGATATAGAGGATGCAAAATATTATGTAAATTTTTGCAATGAAAATAATTTAATGATTTCAGCAGGGTCAGATTGTCATGGTGAATTTAATAACAGAACTTTAGGTGTCCCTAAGGTTACTATGGATAAAGTAAGGTTAGATTTTATTAACAAGAAAAGGTGATGAGAAAAAATGAACTGTATTTATGACCTATTTATAAATTATGACAAAATTTGCAAATAAGTTCCCATTCTGGTGCCAGAGTTTATAAATCTTAACTAATACTCTAAATATTGTCGAGTTTAATAAGTGGATAATATATTTATCTTTATTAAATAGACAACTATTTACAAATTAACTATTTTTATAAATAATAATGAAATATATGGGGGAAATACAATGATAATTAGGGAAGCTACTTTATCTGATGCTTATGGTATTGCCAAAGTTCATGTGGATACTTGGAAATCTACATATAAGGGAATGGTAAGTGATAAATTTTTAAATGAACTATCATATGAAGATAGAGAAACAAGATGGAAAGATGTTATCAATGATCTAGAAATAGAAAATAAATATATTTATGTTGCGGTCGATGCAGAAGATGAAATAATAGGATATGCAATGTGTGGTATTGAAAGAGAAAGCAAAGATCCATCTATTGGAGAACTATATGGCATTTACATTATAGAAGAACATCAAAATAAAGGCATAGGCAGATTGCTATTCAATGAAGTTTCAAACAAATTAAGTGAATTGAACTTTAACACTATGATTATTTGGGTACTATTAGAGAATTATCAAGCCCGTAAATTTTATGAATTAATGGGTGGTAAAGTGGTTAAAGAAAAGGACATTATTATAGCAGGGGATACACTTAGAGAGATTGCATATGAATTCAAAATCAATTAAGTAGTTTAATTATTATAAAGAGGTGGATAAATGTTATTTATATTTATGGGACAAAGCTGTACAGGTAAATCA
>CAZAGS010000190.1:0-2712 GCA_964484955.1 uncultured Tissierellaceae bacterium | reverse complement strand
ATAATCCTTATGGATATTAGAATGAAAGATATGACCGGAATAGAAGCTACTAGAGAAATATTGAAATTAGATAGTTCAGCTAAAATCCTTCTCATTACAACTTTTCAAGATGATGAATATATAAGGGAAGCTCTGTCTCTAGGATGTAAAGGATATATACTAAAGCAAAATATAGATAGTATAATACCTTCTATTAATGCTGTATATTCAGGGAATATGGTATTTGATAGCAAGATTGTATCCTCTATCAAAACATATAGAGAAAAGGATATTGAAGGGGAATTTTCAGATAGAGAAATGGATATTCTTAAATTAGTTGCAGATGGAAAGAATAATAAAGAAATTGCAAGCAGTCTCTATTTAAGCGAAGGAACAATTCGAAATTATATTTCTACTATGTTAGATAAACTCCATCTTCGTGATAGAACACAACTTGCAATTTATTTTTATAAATCTAAATTTGGTGTTGAGGATAAATGATTATTAACTTTTCACATTGTCTATTTGAACATACTTCCAATGTCCTCTTCTAAATACAATTATACTCAGGATTCCTGATATTACTGTGGATATACTTATACCTATCCATACTCCTGAAGAACCTAAACCAAAAACCAAGGCTAATAAATAACTAAGACTAACTCTTACAAATACCCAAGAAAACAGGGTAATCAAGAAAGGATACTTTGTATATCCAGCTCCCTGCATAGTTCTAGCTAAAGATATAGTAATTGCATGAAATGGTTCCGAAAATCCTATTATTATTAAAAAGGCTTTTCCTATTTGTAATACATCCTGGTTTATTTCTTCTAAGAAAAACTTAATAAATGGGGTTGAAAACACTGCAAATATGAAAGCTAATATACCCATTAGAATTGCACCTAGTATGGCACATACTCTTGCAGTTTCATTTGCCCTATCTAATTTATCAGCCCCTATATTCATACCTGATAGGGTTGCCGCCGCAGTACCTATTGCAAGTCCTGGCATAAGTGCATATTGATTCAGATTTGTTCCAATTACAAAGGCTGGAACTGCTGCATCTGCTTGTAGAGTTCTGGCTAATATGGCAAACAAAAGAAAACTACTAACATTTCTAGATAATCCTTGTAGTGCTGTAGGCAGTCCAATCTTTAGAATTTGTCTTCCAATGTCCCATTTTGGTTTTATCATATCCATCAATTCTACTTTTACAACAAATTTACCACTCATAAGTGCAGCCCATCCTAGGATAGCACCTATTAATCTGGCCACTAAAGTTCCCATGGCAGCTCCCGCAACTCCCATTTCTGGGAATATCCATAATCCAAATATAAAAACAAAGTTTCCTAAAACGTTTAATCCGTTCATTATAATATCTATAATTAGGGGTGTCTTTGTATCTCCCGATCCTTGAAAAATAGATTTAGCCATAAAATTAAGTAGAAAGAAAGGTATGGAAAGAAAAAATATAGCCATATATTCTTTTGCTAAAATCAGTACATTATCATTTACTCCTAGTAAATGTAAAATCCACTCATTGGTCAATAATCCAAGAGGAATCATAATTGCCGATGCAACTATGCTTAAGAAAAAAGATTGTCCTGCACTTTTTGATACAGATTTATAATCTTGCATACCTGTAAATCTTGATATCATTGCAATTGTTCCTGTTGATATAGCCATTACAAATACCATAATAAGCATTATGATATTTCTACCAGTACCAACAGCAGATATTGCATCAACTCCCAATGACCCAACCATTTTTATATCTATAGTACCAATAGATACCTGAAGTATAGATTGTATAATAATAGGCCAAGCTAAATATATAACATTGTAATATATATTATCATTATTTAAAAGAAATTCTCTTTTCTCCATAGACTTTTCGCTCATAAAATCACATCCTAAAGATGATTATAACATTTTTATACTAAATTATCTAGAGAGGCGAAAGACTTTTTAAGCTGAAGTTTTGCTTTTATTAATTTTATATAGGGTTTTAATTATATTTACTGTTACTAAGAACAATGGAGTACCAATAAATGCACCTAAGATACCAAATAATTGTATACTGACAATAACTATTACTATAACAGCTAGGGGGTGAAGTTTTAGTTTGTCACCCATAATTTTAGGAGTAATAAAACTACCTTCCAGTTGCTGGACAATTATTGCAGTTATAACTATTTTAATCGCTAAACCAAAGTCAATTGTAAGGGCTATTAGTAAGGCAGGAAGAACTCCCAACAGTGGACCTATTAAAGGAATCACTGAAGTTAAAAGAGAAAACAGGGCCATAAGAAGTGCATTTGGCATACCTATTATTAAATATCCTATAAACATAAGTCCACCTATTACAGAAGCCACTAGTAGTTGCCCATTTATATAAGTAGACAATATTAAATCTATTTTATTAGCTAGTTTTTCTAATTCTCTTTTATATTTCTTTGGTATTTTTGAAAACAACTTTTCTTTAAAGATCTTATCATCCTTCAATAAATAGAATAAAATAAATGGAGTTAATATAACCTGTGTAGTAAAACTTCCAACGCTGGAGAAGATGCCCATTGCATTGGATCCAATACTACTTAAGAATTCTTTAATATTATTATTTATTCGTTCTAATATATTCAAATCAGGTAATATTTCTTGTAGTTTTCCATTTAAATATTCCTTATAATCTAATAATTGATCCTTGTTTTTTATAAAAGCATCTTCAAATTG
>CAZAGS010000189.1:0-2727 GCA_964484955.1 uncultured Tissierellaceae bacterium | reverse complement strand
TAATTGCTAAGTCATATGGGATTTCTGAAATTAATGCAAATATTAATAATCTGAATATATACTTCTTTAAGTTACTTGTATGCGCAAATCCTTCTACTAACATAAAAGCAAATATTGGATATGTTAAACGGCCGATGCTCCGCATAATCATATAAATTAAGTATATTTTCATTGCCTCTTCTGGTCTACTATCTCCCATCATATGTACACCATCAACTACAATAGCTTTTAGATATAATTTATAAACTATTGTATGAGCAATATGGTCTATAAGCATAGCTATTATAGCAATTAGCTTTAGATTGTTACCAGTTAAATGTTTTTTTAGTACTTGTGAATTAGTTGATTCCATTGCCATATTTATTAACTCCTCATTATCATGTTATTTGTAAAGTTTATATTTAATATTATTAAGCATATAAAATTGATGTGTCATAAATTCATTAATAAATAAATTATCTCAGAGGATTTCAAGAATTCTTTTTAGCCCGTTGTACAATTGCTTTTACGATTATAAATATTGCGAAAAGAAATATGAATATTTGTAACATGACATCCACCTCTTTCACTTAATAATACTGGCATGTTGTTAATTTATTATCATTATATCACTTTTTAGTCATATATTGAATTATCAAACAATCTTAACTTCCATTCTAGATAATACTGTCCTTTTTGGGTGTACCCTATAGAGTACACATATTTTTTATAAAAAGCCATGCTTTAAAGCATCATTTTAATTCATAATCTTATTAAAAGTGTACTCCTTAAATTATATACCCTAAAAGTACACTCTATGAGGTTATATAAATAATCTTTGTATATATTACAACCTTTGTTAAATATCAGAATTCTAAAAGTTAAGTTGAAGTAATAAATATTTTTTGTATCCAAATTGTAGCCTTTTTCTAATAAAATATGGGTAAAATATACTTAAGAGTATATTTTAAGGGAGGAAATTTTAATGAAACGTTATATTTCTATTTTAACGCTGTTTATAATTTTTATATCACTATCAGTACCTGTATTCGCAGATGAAGCTTTTACAGTAAAGAATAGTGTTATAAAAAGTAATGAAGACCATTTAAGCATCAATATATCAACACCATATTTCGAAGGTTTTAAAAGTGCAGATAAGGCTAATGCATTAATACGAATCTTAATTGTTGATTCTATTGGTGATGCAAGACTAAATGCAAAACTTAATAAACAAGAAGATGAAGAATGGAGTAAACAGAGTCAAGAATCAATGATAAAAGATACTACTTTAGAAACTTTTTATGATTATTCAAAGAGTGGTAATATACTATCAGTTTATTTACACACCTATTATTACTCAGGTGGAGCTCATCCAATAAATTGGATTAATTCAATTACAATAAACACTTTAACTGGTGAAATTTATTCTTTTAAAGATTTGTTTAAAGATAGTGCTAGTACTTCTAAGTTGATTGAAGATAAGATTATTGCTAAAATTGAAGAAAATCCACAACCATTTTTTGCAGAGTATAAAGAGACTATTAAGGATAGAAATGGAGATTTCAATTTTTATTTTGATGGTAATGAATTAGTTGTTTATTTTGGAATTTATGATATTGCTCCTTATTCTTCTGGTACATCTTATTTTGTATTTAAGGCTAATGAGATTAAGAAAATATTAAAACCTGAAATATATGATTCCATAAATATTTCAAAATCTAATGGACCTATTTATCTCAACGGTAATGATATAAATAGTAAGTCCACTCCTTATATAGATGATGACGGTATTATAATGGTTCCACTTAGGGCAATAGCTGAAGCTTTAGAATATAGGGTGGATTGGAATAAAAAAGACGGCGCCATGATAGCTGGTGGATTTATTAAAAATGGTGTTGATTCCTACTATACGACTAATAAAAAACCAGTTAAAATTTCTAAAGCTATAGTAACAAATGGAGTAACTTTTGTGCCTATTCAATATTTCACACAGGTATTAGAAGAAAATGTTAGTTATGGAAATGATGATATTATTAGAATATTTAGCAAGGATGATCTAGGCTGGGGATTTAATGACCTAGTAATAAAGTTTGAAAATCCTAGTGATTTAAACAGTGCAGTTGAAATGTATGCTAAATCTGTTAAAGAAAGAAATGGTGCTATTCAATTTGGTTTGATGGATATGGATAATAGAATGGCCAACTATTTAAACTTTAATGAATTGAATTTTGTTACAGGTGTTTCCAGTCCTTGGGTAGATAGTTATGAAATACTTCCTACAGGCGATAATACATTTATAATTACCTTCAATTTGAAAACTAGTAATCCTAAAGACGTTATAACAAGGACTTCTGATATAGAATTTATAGATGATGGATTTACTTTTAGAATAAATAGCTTAATTAACACAAATTATTAGTCAAATATTTTTACTGTCCCTCACCTCTTGGTTGAATCGACTAAAGATATTGGTTATTGTAGCTATTACTGCTGTAGTATACAATTATCTTAATCGATCGAGGTAAATTATTTTAGGGGGATTAAGATATGGCAATGGAAATAGGAAAACAAATTAAAAACTTAAGAACAGAAAAGGGAGTTACTCAAGAAGAGCTGGCTAATTATCTTGGAATTTCATATCAAGCAGTTTCCAAATGGGAAAATGATGTTACATCACCAGATATACAATTACTGCCATTAATATCCGTATATTTTGGTATTACAATAGATAAGTTATTTGAAATGCCA
>CAZAGS010000188.1:0-2758 GCA_964484955.1 uncultured Tissierellaceae bacterium | reverse complement strand
AGACAATATTACTAATAACTTGAGTTCTATAGCTTTACTATTTATTCCTGCATCAATAGCATCTATGTTTCTTCCTAGTATATTTGGCTCTATTTCAGATAAATATGGAAGAGAAAAGACAATTTTAATAGGATTGTTTTTAATATCTATATTATCAATGTTTATTCCATTAAATAATTCATTTTATAGTTTTATGACCCTTTATACTATTATTTCTATTGTCAGCATGTTTTATAGTCCAGCTTTTTCTTCCATTATTATGGATTTTATAGGAGAAGAGAAAAGAGGTAAATCATACGGGAAGTATAGCTTAGCTACTGGAATTGGCAGTTCAATAGGACCTGTAGTTGGATCTTATATATATAATAACCTAGGAAATCATATTGTATTTTATGTAAAAGGAAGCTTGTTTTTAGGGATGACAGTTTTTCTCTTTTACATTTATATCAAGAAGATGAACAAAGGAGAATTAGAAGTATGGAGTATAAATCTAAGAGGTGAATAGGATGGAGAAATTCTTTAGATATAATAATTTTATTTATATAGTCGCTCATATATTTATAGGATTAGATTTATTCAATATGACTAAAGGTAATGTAAACAGTCTACTAATATTTATGGGTTTGTTTTTAATAATTATGATTAATAATTATCTTAGGATGAAATACTTTTATAAAGATGGAAATAAATTCTTTTTATCAATATTTGTATACATGATTCTAAGTAACTTTGTAATCTATAATATAGGTGGTTATGTTGATATATTTAGTTTTATGATAATATATGAATTAATATTATTTACTGAAGGAAAACGTTCAAGGATATTTATAGGATTAGCAATAGCAAGCACATTCTTTATAAATATATTTAAGTATACAAATTTAGTAGAAATATTAAGCTTAAAGTTTTGGCAAGAAAATTCTTTAGATATTGTATTGATGGCTATATATTTGTTTTTCTATTCCCTTAGTTTATTTTCCTATAAAGCATTAAGAACGGAAAAGAAAAAAGTAGATAGATTAAATAAGGAGTTAGAACTCTCATATAAAAAGTTATTAGATCAATCTAAAAAAATTGAAGAATTAACAATTACTGAGGAAAGAAACAGGGTAGCAGGAGAAATACATGATGCTTTGGGACATAGTTTAGTGGCATTAAATATGAACTTAGATGTGGTAGAAAAAGTCATAGATAAGGATATTAATAGAGTTAAGGAATTGTTAAAAAAGTCTAGAGCCTTAGCAAAAGAAAGTATGGGGAGTTTAAGGAGAGCTGTTTATGCTTTGAAGTTAGAAGATAGTAGTGTTTTACAAGAAAAGTTAGAAGAAATAATCAATAATATCCAAAGTACAGGTACAATGGAAATAATACTAAATCAAGATGAAGAGGTTGAATCTTTATCTTTAGAATATAAAAACATTATTTATAACACCATAAAAGAAGCTATTACTAATAGTATTAAACATGGAAAATCTGATCAAATAAGTATAGACATAACTTTAGAGGATACTATAAATATTAGTATTAAAGATAATGGATTAGGTTGTAGTCAGATAATTAAAGGAAACGGATTATTGGGAATAGAAAATAGAGTGAGTAAAATTAATGGTAAAGTAAGTTATGATAGTATGAAAGATCAAGGATTTAGTATGGAGATAGTAATTCAGACGCTTACATAAAAAGAAAAGGTAATATTAATTGCGACTGGCCTTCCATAAATAAAACAATAAAACTAGGTTTTTATATTTGGTGGTTTATATTTAATATGATATACTATATTTAATATTATATGAGGGGTGGACAAATGAGCACATTTCTTGCTAGATAATGAATTAAATAAGCACAACTTTTATTCTGCTTTATAAACAGAGCTTATTTTGTTGTGCAGATTTTAGCGAGAAAACTCTTTCAATATATTATTTAAACTTACTATGAAAGATAATTATCATGTTATTTTTGTATTTTAGTTGAGAGCTTTCTGTTCTCAGCTTTTTTTGTGTTTAAATATGGTTTTCCGCTAAGGTTTTAATTATGAGAGGAGAATCTGTTATGGCATTAATTGATATTAGAAAATTAACATTTGAATACACTGGTAGCTTAGAACCAATATTTGAAGATTTAGACCTACAACTTGATACAGATTGGAAATTAGGATTTATAGGGAGAAATGGTTATGGTAAAACAACATTTTTAAATCTACTAATGGACAAATATTCTTATAGTGGTACGATTACAAGACCAATTCCCATGGCTTACTTTCCTTTTTCTATAGAAAATTATGATTTTAAGACTTTAGATTTATTAGAAAATATTGAGCCAAATTTTCAATTATGGAAATTACAAAGGGAAATGAACTTATTAGAAGTAGGAGAAGATACCTTAAACAGACCATTTTCTAGCTTAAGTGGGGGAGAACAGACAAAGGTTTTATTAGCTTTGCTATTTGCTGAAGAAGAAAGGTTTTTATTAATTGATGAACCAACTAATCATTTAGATAGTCATGGAAGGCAAGTAGTTGCAAGATATTTAGAAAGCAAAAAAGGATTTATACTTGTATCCCATGATAGAGAGTTTATAAATAGTATAGTTGATCATACACTAACAATAGAAAAGAGCAAGATTGTAGTGCAAAGAGGAACCTATGATACCTGGGAAGAAAACAAGAATCTAGAAGATAGATATGAATTAGAAAGAAATCAAAAGTTGAGAAAAGAAATTAGAAGGCTAAAAGAATCGTCAAGACAAAAAGCCTTGTGGT
>CAZAGS010000187.1:1579-2774 GCA_964484955.1 uncultured Tissierellaceae bacterium | reverse complement strand
TTTTAAAACTCAATTATATTATATATACCCAATAATAAGATATTTGGACATAAATATTATAATAGTTATAAGGCTTACTAAATAGTATAATATTAGTAGGGGCTAGCTTTGCTGGCCCGATTATTAAAGAATAGTAAAACATTTTATATATTATGCATTATTTTAACAAGCTAAATTGTATTAATGGTGAGGAGGAGATTAAATGAGCTCATTATTTCCTGATTATAATCAAGTTGAAGGAATTATTCCAGCTTCAAAGGGCAAGATCACAGTTGAAATCAAAGTTAAAGGAGGATTTTGATTATGAATAAGAGAGATTATAATAATGCAATGGATAAGATAAAGGCAAGTGATGAATTAAAGGATAATATACTGATATCTATTACAGAGGGAGTAGAGAGGAAGAAAAGGTTAAATATTAATAAAGTCATAGGAATTGCTGCCATGTTTTTATTAGTTATATCTGGGATTTACTTTACAACATTATCCAGAAATCCAATAAATATAGTTAATAAAGACGAATTTCAAATAACAGGTGAAACAGATGACAGTTTTGCTGCGTCCTATATATTGGTATTGTATCTTGACGGATATTCTTATGAAGATTCAGGTTGGATCCATTATGACCCCTACAATAGATTAGAAAATGTAGGACAAATAAAAGGTAACAAAATCGGTCAGGTTACTCTTGATTTAAAGGGTAAAATATATGAAGGAACACCTCCAGATTTTTCAAGCACATTTGGAGTTGGGGCAGAGGTTTATGAGCTGAAAGGTGTTAAAAGAGAAAATGCAGTACTAATAGTATCAGGCGAAATGAAACATATATTATATAGGACTAGGAAAGCAATAGCCTCTGTTAATGAGCCAATTGATTTAAAAGTTAAAGAAGTTGTAAATATGATAACAGATTATCCAATTATAAATGAAGTAGAATTAAGAGATGAGATTAATGGTTCATGGATGCGAACTAGTAATAATGATAGACTTATTAATTTATTAAACACAGAAATACAGGACCTTGACATCCTTACTTACGAGGCAATGAATAGGCCAAAAGGAGAATCAAGCTATAGAATTCCAGTCAATTTTATGTTTGAAGATGGAGCTGTACTACATGCACAGATATATCCAGAAACTAATATAGTTTATATTTTTGGTGGTTATATAAATATATCTGATGATTTAGTAAGTG
>CAZAGS010000187.1:0-1479 GCA_964484955.1 uncultured Tissierellaceae bacterium | reverse complement strand
AGGAGTTGAAAATATGGAAATGCAAGATATTGGTTGGAATATAGATAATAGCTATATTACACTGTCAGAAATATTTTATTCAAAAGTAAAACCCAATCATGTAAAGGCCCCAAAATTAGTAATATTAAATGAAAAATTAGCTGTGGGACTAGGACTAGATTTAGAAAGATTAAAAGAACAAGATAGTATTGATATATTAGCAGGAAATAGAGGACTTTTAGAAGATGTGCTTATAGCCCAAGCCTATGCAGGCCATCAATTTGGCCACTTCACCATGCTTGGGGATGGTAGAGCAATGCTTTTAGGAGAGCAAATAAGCTCAAGTGGAGAAAAGTATGATATACAATTAAAAGGATCAGGAAAAACTCCTTATTCCAGGGGAGGAGATGGCAGAGCAGCACTTGGACCAATGTTAAGGGAATATATAATAAGTGAAGCTATGCATAGTTTAAATATACCTACAACTAGAAGCTTAGCAGTAGTAACCACTGGGGAAAAGGTATATAGAGAAACACCTTTAGAAGGAGCTATTTTAACAAGAGTAGCCAAGAGCCATATAAGAGTAGGAACCTTTGAATATGCAGCAAAGTATGGAACAGATGAAGACCTTAAAGCCTTGGCGGACTACACCATTGGTAGGCATTTCTTAAATATTAAAGAAGATGAAAATATATATCTATCTCTTTTAAAAGAAGTAATCCACTTACAAGCTTCACTAATAGCTAAATGGCAGTCAGTTGGATTTATTCATGGAGTAATGAATACTGATAATATGACTATAAGTGGAGAAACCATTGATTATGGGCCTTGTGCATTTATGAATAACTATGACCCTGCAACTGTATTTTCTTCAATAGATAGAAATGGAAGATATGCATATGGAAATCAACCAGATATTGGAGCATGGAACCTAGCCAGATTTGCAGAAACTCTATTACCTTTAATCCATACAAACCAAAAGGAAGCAATAAGATTAGTAACAGAAGAAATAAATGGATATGTGCAAATATTTAACGATAAATATCTAGATGAAATGAGATTAAAACTGGGTCTTTATAATCAAGAGTTGGAAGACGAAAGTTTAATTAAGGAATTATTAAGCCTTATGAAAAACCATAAAGCTGATTTTACAAATATATTTGTAGGTCTAACAGATGAAAAATATGAAGGATTAGATAAAACTGGATTATTCCAAAGTGAAGAATTTAAACACTGGAAAACTAAATGGATTTCTAGCCGAGAAAGACAAGACCGAGACTTAGAAATTTCTCAAGAGAATATGAAAAAATACAATCCAACCATAATCCCTAGGAACCACAATGTAGAAAATGCCTTAGCAGCAGCTGTTAATAAAGGGGATTATACAGTATTTAATGAATTACTATCTGCCTTAAAAGATCCATTTGATTATGAAAATATTGTAGAAAAATATATGACACCACCAGAAAGCAATGTTCCTTACAAGACTTACTGTGGAAC
>CAZAGS010000186.1:0-2832 GCA_964484955.1 uncultured Tissierellaceae bacterium | reverse complement strand
GTGGAAGGTTGTCCATACAAAAGTATCCCATATCCTCCATTACCTTCATTGCCTGGGATTTACCTGCCCCAGACATTCCTGTTATAAGTAAAAACTCCATAATCAATCACCTACTCCTCTATTAAATTTCTAATTCTATTCATTGCTAAGCCTGCAGCCTTAGCTCTCTCTAATGCCTTTGATATATTTCCTACGTCTTCTGGACTATGAGCATCACTATTAATAATAAATTCAACTTCCTCTTCCATAGCAATCTTAATACTATCTATTGATAATTCACTATGTTTGGAATTTATTTCAAGAGCAGTTCCAACTTTATTAGCAGCTCTAGCAAGTTCCCTAATATCTACCTTAGCCTTTGAACCTGGATGCGTAATAAATGTGATAGGATAGTTATTTATAGCCCTAATAAAAGCATTTGTATTTAATTCTAATGCTCTATCTCTTCCTATTGGTATGATTTTAGTAATTGGGTTCATGACATATAAGCCTAGTCCTCCTTTAAAAGAGCTAGGTGTTACTCCATAATGATATCCTAATAAGAGTATATCAGTTAATTTAATCAGCTTGTCATCCATATCTATTCTTCCATCAAATCCAGTTATATTTGACTCTACACCTAGGAGAATTTTAATGTCTCTATGACTATATTCTTCATTTAATCTATCTATCTCATCTCTCATAATAGGAATGTTAACTCTTTTTACCCCATAAAGATAATGGCCAGGACCATGGTCGCAGATAGCAATTTCTTTTAAGCCTTTTTTAATAGCAGCTTCTACATTATCTCTTATTGTCCCAGTCCCATGACTATAAATAGTATGGGTATGATAATCTCCAAACAACTTCACTATAGATCCTCTCCAATTAATTTTATCTCAGTTTCTAATTCTACATCATAATTATCTCTCACAGTTTTTTGAACCATTTGAATTAATTCTAAAACATCTTTACAGGTGGCATCTTCTACATTGACCACAAATCCACAATGTTTTTCTGAAATTTGGGCTCCTCCATGCCTAATACCCCGAAGACCAGAGTCTTGGATTAATTTACCAGCAAAATACCCTACTGGCCTTTTAAACGTACTTCCACCACTTGGCAGTTCTAGTGGTTGCTTAGAAGTTCTTTTATAGGTTAAATCTTTCATTACTTCGTCTATCTTTGCAGGATCTCCTATTTCTAATTCTAATTCTACAGATAATACAATTAAATCCTCATCCGTAACTCTACTTCCCCTGTATCTAAAGTTCATTTCATTATTAGAATATTCCTTAATATTATTATCCTTATCTATAATTCTAACTTTGCTTATTATATCCTTCATTTCCCCACCATATGCACCGGCGTTCATTGTAACTGCCCCACCTATAGTTCCAGGGATTCCATTGGCAAACTCCATACCTGTAAGACTTTGTCTAGCTACACCCTTACTAACTGCAGTTAGAAGTGCACCTGCTTCACAGTAAACTTTATTGTCCCCAATATGGACTTTATTTAGTCCTTCATTTATCTTTATTACTGCGCCTCTTAGTCCTCCATCTTTAACTAATAGATTAGTGCCATTTCCCATAATAAAAAACTCTATATTATTTTCTCGTAATAATCTTACAGCTTCAATTAATTGGCTCTCATTATAAGGAATGATAATCACATCAGCTGGTCCTCCTATTTTAAAAGAGGTATGATTTTTCATCGGTTCATTCAATAATACCTCTCCAATATCTTTGTTATTAAATACTTTATTAAAGTCAATTTTATTCATTAATAAATCACTCCCACTTATCTATTCTCCTACTATACTATCATATTCTACTAGCTTTTTCATACAAATATTAGTTGTATTTTAAACTAGAACAAAATAAAACCATAGGCTATATATATAGTCTATGGTTTTAAAAGTGTTTCTATTATTATTTAATTAATCTCTTGCCATTCTCTTGTAGCTTTCGTATCTTGCTTTAGAATCTCTTTCTGCTGCAGCAAATAGATCATCAGCTAATTCTGGGAATGATTTTCTTAATGAAGTATATCTAACTTCAGAGTTAATGAAGTCCATGAAATCTCCAGTTGGTTCTTTTGAATCTAATACAAATGGATTCTTACCTTCTTCAGTTAATCTAGGGTCGAATCTGTATAGATGCCAGTAACCTGTGTCTACAGCTTTCTTTTCTTGTCTGATAGTAGTACCCATACCAGTTCTAATACCGTGGTTTATACATGGAGCATAAGCCATTATTAGTGATGGACCATTGTATGATTCTGCTTCTTTTATAGCTCTCATAGTTTGGTTCATATTTGCCCCCATAGCTATTTGAGCTACATAAACATAACCATAAGTTGTCATCATTAGACCTAAGTCTTTCTTTCTAATTTTCATACCTGATGCAGCAAATTTAGCTACTGCTGCTGTTGGTGTAGCTTTTGATGCCTGACCACCAGTGTTTGAATAAACTTCTGTATCCATAACAAGGATGTTTATATCTTCACCTGAAGCTAATACATGATCTAATCCGCCGAAACCAATGTCATATGCCCATCCGTCTCCACCAAAAATCCAAACAGATTTTTTGATTAGATAATCTTTAACTTCAGAAATTTTCTTTAATATTTCTTGAGCTTCTTCATTTTCAAGCTTATTTCCTAATCTTGGAAGAATCATACCTGTAGCAGCCTTAGATCCTTTAACATCATTCATTCCTTCTATCCAGGCTTTAAAGTGCTCATTTAAGTCAGACTCAACATTCAATTCTAAGAAGTTAGTCATTAGTAATTTTATTTGTTCTCTAATTTGTTTAACTCCTAGATACATACCAAAACCAAATTCAGCAT
>CAZAGS010000185.1:0-2835 GCA_964484955.1 uncultured Tissierellaceae bacterium | reverse complement strand
ATTACAAACATTCCTAAAAGCAACATTATTAAACTAGGTAGAAAGCTTTCAAATATTGGAACCAAATGGTTTAGCATCAAAATATCTATAAATACTCCTAATAATACCATATTAATAATTGTTCCTCTACCTATTGGCTGGCCTAATGAAATATCTATAAGTACAATTACAAATCCGGTGCCAATACTGGCAGTTCCCAAGGTTATACCAATTACTTTAGATAAACCTTGATGAAAGACATCCCAAGGTGCTGCCCCTAAGTTAGCATTTATGGTCATTACCATGCCTAAGGCACATATAAATAGTCCTATAATTAATCTAATATGCTTTATTATTTCTTTTTTAATTTTAATTACCACCTTATGATATATTAAACTGAATGATCTTCTCATTACATTATACAACTTTTAAGGAACTATTGATAATAATTTTTAAATTGATTTTAAAGTTGGCCATACAAGAATAGATATATTCCATGGAAAGGGAACTAACTATGAATTTAATATGTCTATAGAATCAAGAAAGTCATTTATTCTAAATGAATCTACAAGTGCATATATCGTGTTGATATCATTTAAGTTAATGCCAGTAATTTCAACTATTCGATTAATTCTATAAGTCACAGAATTTCTGTGTAAAAAAAGAATCTCTGCTGTAATTCCCAAATTTCTATTTGAATTAAGAAAAGCTTTTAAAGTTATATAAAGCTCTGTATTATTGGATTTATCGTAATCTCTTAATATTTGTAATGAAGGGTGACAATAATTTTGTAATGGTAGTTTGCCGTTATAGTGATATAAAAGATTATAAAAAGAGTAATCAGTATAATTTAAAACCTTATTTATTAGGCCAAAGCTTTGGGCTTGTTTAATTGATGAAACAGCTTGAGCAAAGTATTTTCTAAAGTCAAGAATATCTGAAAAGCTCCAGCTGATTCCTATATTAATATTCTCTAAAATAACTAACTGTGATAATTCATCTCTTTGTCTCAAGGAAATTGATGATACTAATATTGCTATATAGCCCTTGAATTGTACAGAATATCCTTCAGGAAAGATTTTTTCTAGCTTAAGCCTAATAGTCTTCTTTAGGTATCTATTTTCAACACGATTTATAAATCTAGCAACGATAACTGTCATTTCATCTGGAAAGTCTGAATTTGACATAGTCAAAAGTTCAAAAGTCTCTGCAGGCTCGTCCCCACTAAGAAGATGAAAGAGAATAGCACTATAGAAAGATTTATGTGTACTATTACCTAGTTCACTATCAAATGTATCAAATAATATTCTACCAATTCTATGTAGCTGTTTTACGTGATAAGGATGAATAGATGTATGGTGAGCAATCATTACTAAGCCTCCCACAACATGACCACTCCTAGTAATACGAGCTACCAACTTAGGTTGCACATCCCCCTTTAAGGTTATTATCTTAGATTCCTCACCACCTTTACTCCATTCTTGCATTTCAAGATTCAATCTAACTTTTTGCATAAATTCATATGAATAATGGCCAATTTTTATATTTTCCGCCCATAATGGATCTTTAATTTCTATTACAGTAGAGTGGACTAGGACTTTCATATTTGAATCAACTAGTATAAGTGCATTCCCAATAAGTGATGCAGCTGTATTAATTAGGTTAACAATACTTTTCCCTTCTAGGGCAGCCTGTGTAATTTTAAATAAGATAGCTTCGGATTTAAGGTCTTCATATAAAATATCTGAAGCTAATTGGTATATATTTTCTATATCATTGGAATCAATTATTCCACAAGAGCTCCCAGGGGGTAATATATCTTCCACTGGAACACTATCCGTTGCTAGAATCATTATTGTTTGATTAGGTAGATGGTTGGATTCTGATAAATCCCCAATGTATAGTGTATGTTGACTCCAAAATACTGGGCTATCACTTAATAAAGCAATATCCATGATTGTAGAATTATCGATATTGCTACATAATGATACTTCATATTTTTCCTGAATAAGTTTAATCATTTCTATAAAGTACATAGATTACCCTCCTAGTTTGTTAATACTATAATATCATGGTTAAATAGAATATTCAAAAGTTAAAATATTAACGATTCAGACTATTGTGAATTGTGTTTAGAACACAAAAATATATGATTAATTTGGTTAAGGTAAACATTATATTCTAAGGATTACTTTGATAGGATAGTATTAGGCGGAGAAATATGTTCTTTAACTAGAAAGGGGTAGGTAATATGATAACATCTTTTAATGTATTTGTTCCAGCAATTATGGGTAGTGGAGCATCACTTAGAACAGGTATTAAAGTGAGAGAATTAGGCTGCAAGAAAGTTTTGGTAGTACATGGTAAAGGGATGAAGGCTTCAGGAATTGCGGATACAATAATAGAAAATATTCAGAAGGCGGGAATAGAGACAGTAATTTTTGATAAGGTTGAGCCAGATCCACCAGATATAGTAGTTGAAGAGGGAGCAGCATTTGCCAACTTGAATGGTGTAGATGGAATAGTTGCCCTTGGTGGTGGTAGTGCTATGGATACAGCAAAAGGAATTAACGTGCTAATAAACAATCCTCCACCAATAATGCAATATTTTGGAGTACAAAAGAATTTGAAAGCAGGATTACCAATGATATTTATACCTACAACTAGTGGAACAGGTAGTGAAGTAACTAATATGACTGTTATTTCTTGTACATCTCGGGGAAATAAAGACAGTGTTATTAGCCCAGTCTGTGTAGGGGCCCTTGCAATAATTGACCCTGACTTGACATTAGGCCTTAGTCCAAAGATGACAGCTGTAACAGGAGTTGACGCTTTGGCCCATGCAGTAGAGTCCAT
>CAZAGS010000184.1:0-2862 GCA_964484955.1 uncultured Tissierellaceae bacterium | reverse complement strand
TTACCTGATTTTTAGAAAGGGTGTGATTATATGTTAACAAAATTAGATTTTTTAGAAACTAAGTATAAAGAATTAGAAAACAGGATTATGGATCCAGAGTTGATAAATGACTTAGATGAGTGGCAAAGAGTTATGAAGGAGCATTCTGATCTGGAACCTGTTGTAAGCAAATATCGAAATTTTAGTGAAATTCAACAACAGTTAGAAGATGCAAAGGAAATGCTTTATGAAAAATTAGATGAAGATATGAGGGACTTGGTTAAAGAGGAAGTAAAGGAACTTGAAGAGGCCTATGAAAAGGCTGAAGAAGAACTGAGAATATTATTAATTCCTAAAGACCCTAATGACCATAAGAATGTTATAGTTGAAATTAGAGGTGGAGCAGGGGGAGATGAAGCAGCTCTTTTTGCTGGAGTCTTATTTAGAATGTATTCCAGATATGCTGAGAGAAATCGTTGGAGAATTGAAATAATGAATACCAATGAAATAGGTATAGGTGGATACAAAGAAGTAATATTTATGATTAAAGGAAAAGGTGCCTATAGTAGGTTGAAATTTGAATCTGGAGTTCATAGGGTACAAAGAGTTCCTGAAACTGAATCCAGTGGTAGAATTCATACATCAACAGCTACAGTAGCAGTACTGCCAGAAGCTGAAGACGTAGATATAGATATCAGTCCAGCAGATGTTAGGGTAGACGTATTCCGTTCATCAGGTAACGGTGGACAATCAGTAAACACTACTGACTCTGCAGTTAGACTTACTCATATACCAACAGGAATGGTAATTTCTTGTCAAGACGAGAAAAGCCAGTTGAAAAATAAAGACAAGGCAATGAAAATATTGAAATCCAAGCTTTATGATATGATGTTAATGGAGCAAAATGAAGCTATTGCCAGCGAGAGAAAAGGTCAGGTAGGTACAGGAGATAGATCTGAAAGAATTAGAACTTATAACTTCCCACAAGGAAGAGTAACTGACCACAGAATAAATCTAACGGTTCATAGAATGAGTGCTTTTATAGACGGAGATTTAGATGAAATGATCGATGCACTAATAACAACTGACCAAGCAGAAAAACTACAGGATTTAGGCTAAAGGAGACTAATAAACATAGTTTCCTTTGTTTTAATTCCATTAATTTGGATAATAATATATAATGTAGTTACAATATTTTAAAAGGAGCACAAATAGAATGGAAACTGAAGTTGTATATTTAGATAGATTAGATATAGATGAAAATATATTAAGGCAAGCTGCAAATATAATTAAAAGCGGTGGATTAGTTGCTTTCCCTACTGAAACTGTTTATGGCCTAGGTGCAAATGGCCTAGATGAAGATGCAGTTAAAAAGATATATATAGCTAAAGAAAGACCCCAGGATAATCCTTTAATTTTGCACGTGTCTTCTATGGATGAAGTAAGTAGATTAGTAGATAAAATTCCAGAAGAAGCTAGATTGTGTATGGATAAATTTTGGCCAGGACCTCTTACTATTATTTTAAATAGAAGCAAATTAGTTCCTGATATAATTACTGCAGGATTAGATTCTGTAGCTATTAGAATGCCAAATAATCCTATTGCCTTAAAGTTAATAGAAATGGCAAATACACCTATAGCAGCTCCATCAGCAAATACATCAGGGTCACCTAGCCCAACCAAAGCAAATCATGTTATTGAAGATTTGAATGGGAAAATAGATATGATTATAGATGGTGGAAGTGCAGAAGTAGGATTAGAATCTACAATATTAGATTTAACAGGAGACACTCCTTCCATACTAAGACCTGGTGGAATAACTTTGGAACAGTTAAGGCAAGTAATGCCAAATGTAGTGGTAGATGTTACTGAAGTCTCAGAATTTATGACACCTAAGTCACCAGGACAAAAATACAGACACTATGCACCAATTGCAGATTTAATCTTATTTGAAGGCAAAATGGAAGATATATCTAAGGCTATAAATAAGAAAACTCTTGAATTAATGGAAGATGGTTTAAAAGTAGGTATAATGGCTACTGAAGAAACCAAAGAAGAATATCCAGAAGGCTATGTAATAGTTGTAGGTTCAAGAGAAAAAAGAGAAACCATAGCTAGCAATCTTTTCACAGCTATAAGGTTCTTTGATGAAGCTAGAGTAAATATAATTTTAGCTGAGGGTATAGAAATGGACAATATAGGTACAGCTATTATGAATAGATTGGTAAAAGCTTCAACTGGAAAGGTTATTAAAGTATAGGGGTGATATAATTTGAAAATTATATTTATATGCACAGGAAATACTTGTAGAAGTCCTATGGCAGAAGGTATCTTAAGAGACCTTGCTGAGAAAAATAATTTGCATATACAAGTTCAATCCGCAGGAACCCATGCAGCAATAAATGCACCAGCAGCTACATTTGCTATTGAAGCAATGAAAGATATAGGCATCGATATAAGCAGCCACAAATCAAACCAAGTCAATAGTGAATTATTAGAAGAAACTGACTTGGTTTTAACTATGTCCAAAAGTCATAAAAAGCAATTACTACATCAATACCCATCTATAAAAGATAAGCTATTCTTATTAAATGAGTACGCCTTTGCTACAACTAGGGATATAGAAGACCCATTTGGCGCACCACTAAGGTATTATGAAAAGGCTAGAGATGAGATTCGTGAGGCGATAGAGGAGATAGTAAGGCAGATAACAAGTAACAAGTAACAGGGAAAAGTTAATTCACAATGCACAATGCACAATTGTAGGGACGACCTTTGGTCGTCAGTCATTACGAATGTAATGAGGAATCTAGCCTTTTGTCTTTATCTTTGTAATTGTGAACTGTGAATTGTGAATCGTGAATTGAATAAGGGAGGTTTTAT
>CAZAGS010000183.1:0-2864 GCA_964484955.1 uncultured Tissierellaceae bacterium | reverse complement strand
ATTATAAAGTAATGAAGATAATAGATTTTATAGCAACAATGCCATATATAGTACCGGGAACATTTTTTGGAATTGGATATATATTGGCCTTTAATAATCCGCCATTAGAATTAACTGGAACACTGATAATAGTTATATTAAATGTAAGTTTTAGACAATTACCATTTGCCTCAAAAGTAGGATATTCTACATTGGCTCAGATAAATATGGATACTATTAATTCTACAAAAGATTTAGGAGGACATAATCTTAATGTAATTAAAGATGTTATCTTTCCTCTAAGTAAGTCCGGCTTATATATTTCTTTTGTTAATGGGTTTACTTCCACTATGACAACCATTGGTTCAATAATATTTTTAATCTACCCGAAGCAAAAGCTTGCTACTATGGTAATGTTTGATGTTATAGAGTCTGGGAAATATGGAGTAGGCTCAGTTATAGCATTTCTAATTATATTAGTCTGTCTAGTGGTTAATGGGCTATATTATTTCTTAATATCTAGAAAGGGGAAAGATATGGATGTATCTGAAAGTACGTAATTTAACTAAAATATATGGAAATAAAAAGGTAGTTGATAATGTTTCTTTTATGGCAGAAAAAGGCAGTATGACCTGTATTCTTGGACCCAGTGGTTCTGGGAAAACTACCATATTAAGAGCATTAGGAGGATTTGAAAATCCTGAGTCAGGGAGTGTAGTTTTAGATAATAGAGAAATTTTAGGATTAGAGCCAGAGGAAAGACCAATATCCACAGTATTTCAATCCTATGGCTTATTTCCACATAGATCTGTAATCGAAAATACTATCTACGGGTTAAAGTTTAAAAAATTTACTAAAACTGAAGCAATAAAAGAAGGACAAAAGATTTTAGAAGTGGTAGGATTAAAAGGGTATGAAAACAGAAGAATTAATCAACTTTCAGGTGGAGAACAACAAAGGGTTGCTTTAGCAAGGTCATTAATAGTGAAACCAGATTTATTATTACTAGATGAACCTCTATCAAATCTAGATGCTAAGTTAAGGCTTGTAATGAGGGAAGAAATTCAAAGAATACAAAAGGTATTTAATATAACTACAATCTTTGTGACCCACGATCAAGAGGATGCCTTCTCAGTAGCAGATCAAATTGTTTTAATGAATAAGGGGAAAATAGAGCAAATATCCTCACCCATGGAGATCTATAATCATCCAAAAAGTAAATTTCCGTTAGAATTTATTGGAAGAACAAATATAAAAAATACAAATGGACAAATAAAATTTGTTAGACCAGAAGAAATAAAAATTCATGATAAACCAATGAAAAATACCATAGAAGGTAAGATTATTAAGAGGATATTTAAAGGATTTATAGTTGAATATCAAATATCAGTTGAAGATGCTAATTTAATAGCAATAGAACTTTCAGGAAGTAAGATATATAATGAAAATGATATTGTTAACTTAGAATTCGAATATAAAGTTATTGGATCAAAATAATAGTTAATTAAATAATTATATAAATAGAGAGGAGATACAATATAGTTTATGAAAATATTACATGTACTAGCTCAACTACCATCCAATACTGGATCAGGGGTATATTTTTCAAATATGATTCAGGGTTTCAAGAAGCACAATCACGAACAAAAATCCATTTTTGCTTATCAAGATAGCTATACTTGGGATATATTAGATTATGAAAATCAATATTCTGTAGAATTTAAAAGTGAAGAGGTTGCATTTCCAATAGTAGGAATGAGTGATGTTATGCCTTATGAAAACACTTTATACTCATCTCTAACTGAAGATATGATAGAGATATGGAAAAAGGCTTTTAGAAAGAGGTTAGAAAAAGCTAAGGAAGAATTTAATCCTGATATTATATTTGCACACCATCTATGGATTTTGACATCTTTAGCAAGAGAAGTGTTTCCAGAAACAAGGATCATTGGCGTATGTCATAATACGGACTTAAGACAAGCCAGAATGAATCCAAATATTAAAGAAAATCATGTAAATAATATCAATGAATTAGACTATATATTTTCTGCTTCTGAATTGCAAAAAGATGAAATAGTAGAAATTTACAATGTGGATATAAATAAAATTATCGCAGTTGGTGGAGGTTTTAATCAGGATATCTTCTATGCTCCAAAAGAAAAGAAATACTCTGATAAAATTAGACTTGCATTTTGTGCTAAAATAGATCCATCTAAAGGGATTTACGAATTAATTGAAGTTTTTAAATCACTAAATCTTCCGGATGTAAGTTTAGATATAATTGGAAGGCCAGATGAAGAAAATAAAAAGAAGATAGACAATTACATTAAAGATAATAATAACATAAGAATATATAATGTAAAAAACCAAATAGCATTAGGAAATGAATTAAGAGAAAAAGATATATTTATTATGCCATCCTTTTATGAAGGCTTAGGGCTTATGGCTATTGAGAGTTTGGCCTGTGGACTATACGTAGTAACTACAGAAATAGAGGCCTTAATGAGCCTTTTAGGTGAAGAAATAAGAGATTCAGGTGTAATAAAGTATATTCCACTTCCTCGAATATATAATACAGATAAACCAGTTAAAGAAGACTTACCAGAATTCAAAGCAAATCTTAAAAAGGCCATATTATGCCAAGTTGAAAAGGTAAGAGAAAAGAAAGAATACCCTAGGGGATTAGAAGAGAAAATAAAACATCATTCCTGGGAAGGATTAGTTGATAAAATGAATGACATTATAAATTCTATAAATCAGGACAATAATTAAATTAATGAATCTATGGTTTTATAAAAGCCAATGTATATGACCACACATTGATTGAAGCATTAAAAAGACCATTATTTATGGAATACAAAGAAAACCAACCCTTTAATGAAAAT
>CAZAGS010000182.1:0-2885 GCA_964484955.1 uncultured Tissierellaceae bacterium | reverse complement strand
ACTAACTTCTTATTTGATGAGAAATTAGAAGCAGCAGCTAAAGCAATGGTATTATTAGCACCAGAAGATCAAGATATATTCAAAGAAAAGTTTGTTGAATTTGTAAGTAGATGGAATGAATTATTACCAGATCTACCACTTTACTCAAACCTATATCATGACTTCTATGCAGATAAATTAAAAGACTATGAAAAGAATCCACTTATCAGAATTGATAAAGCACTTCTTTATTCATATGTTGCTGACTAATTAGTTAAGAATAAATATTTACAATTATAAATATATGAAGCATGAAGGAATAGGGCTAGCCCTATTCCTTCCTACTAATATAGAACTAATATTAACTATATAAAATATAGATAAGGCAGGTAATAAAATGATTAAATACACATTTAAGAGAATTTTATATATGTTATTTGTATTTTCAATTATGACCGTTATCCTATTCTCACTATTCAATATGATACCTGGTGACCCTGCTAGAGCAGAGGTTGAGGCTTTAAAAGAACAATTAAAACCTGATGAATACGAATATGCATATCAGCAAGCAAGAGAAAGACTTGGACTAAATGATCCTCTACCAGTAAGATATGGTAAATATGTAAAAGGTCTTTTAACAGGAGACTTAGGCATGTCAGTAATACATAAAAGAGAAGTAACTAAAATATTAAAAGAACCACTGAAAACCACAGTATTTATTAATATATTTGCAGTAATAATAGGAC
Source organism: uncultured Tissierellaceae bacterium (assembly GCA_964484955.1). Lineage (GTDB taxonomy): Bacteria > Bacillota > Clostridia > Tissierellales > Tissierellaceae > CAYZDC01. The sequence goes on along the minus strand of CAZAGS010000182.1, from coordinate 2,160 downwards.
TCAGTTTAACCATTCCCCTGGGTATATTAACTGCTGTAAAAAAAGACTCAGTTTTTGATAAAACTGTACAAGTCTTAACCATAGTCGGACATAGTATTCCGGTCTTTATTTTTGCATTATTATTTATTTATATGTTTGCGGTTAAAATAGGTACCCTTCCTATAATAGGAAAGATTCCAGTAAGTGGAATGAGCACACCAAACTTAACGGGTAGCGATTGGGTATTGTTTAAAGATAAAATGAGACATTTATTCCTTCCTTTAATAGTAATAACAATAGGTTCCTTAGCGGGAATTACTAGATACGTAAGAGCAGCTATGGCAGATGCATTAACAATGGACTATATAAAAACAGCTAGAGCAAAAGGATTAAAAGAAAAAGTTGTTATATTGTCTCACGCGTGGAGAAATGCTTTGCTTCCTGTTGTAACATTATTAATAGGATGGTTCATGAGTATATTCTATGGCTCACTTATAATTGAAAGAATGTTTAATCTGGAAGGCTTAGGTAAGCTACTAATTGTTTCACTAAATAATCAAGATTATAATGTTGTAATGGCAATTCAATTATTGTATATAATTATTGCATTACTTGGAAACTTATTAACTGATTTAAGCTATGGTATAGTGGATCCAAGAGTTAGAGTTAATGACTAAGAGGAGGAGGAAATAATAATGACAAATAAAAATGATAACAATAAAGATAATAAAAAAAGAAAAAGTTTCTTTAGCCTTCTCTTAGCCAATCTCTTTGGAAGTAAAAAGGAACTATCATTAATGGAAGAAGAAGATGTACAAAGCCCTTGGCGTACAGTTCTTGCCACTTTTAGAAGCAATAAGGTATCTATGCTTGGGTTAATTGTATTCTTAACCATATTTGCCATAGTACTTATTGGACCTTTATTACACCCTATTGATTTATCTTTTTCTGAAACTAGTCAGCTAAATGTGGCACCAGGATTTGATATGTTAAATGTACCTGAAGCTTTAAATGGAAATCTGCAGGACATAACAGTAGGACCTACATATAGTGTTGGAGTATCAACCAATGGAGATATGTATATCTGGGGTAAAACAAGAATTACAGGTACAATAGATCTTAAACATATACCGGCTGATATGGGAAAAATTCAAAAAGTTGCAGCAGGATTTGACCATATAATAGCAGTAAATGACCAAGGAGAAGTTTTTGGTTGGGGTAGTGACAGACAAAAACAAGCTAAAGTTCCTATGGAAGTCAAACAATTAAGAAATATTAAAGATGTTTATGCAGGTTATCAAAATTCAGTTGTTTTGACTGAAGACGGACGTAGTGTTTACTTTGGTAATACAATGAATAATGATTACAATCAATTTCATCCATATCAAGGTCAATTAGATAAAATAGCTTTAACTGCTGATGCAGCATTGGGTTTAACAAAAGATGGTCAAGCAGTATATCTAGGGACTAAAAAGGGAGTATATACAAATATTCCAGAAAATATGGGTAAAGTTGTAGATATAGCAGCAACTGCTGGTACAGTTGCAGCAGTAAATGAAGATGGTAAAGTATTTGTTTGGGGTAATATTACTAGAAGAGGTGAAGGTACAGTTCCTCAAACTGATAATAAAATAGTAGCTATATATTCCGGTAGATACCATTATACAGCTTTAACAGAAAATGGAGATACAATTGCATGGGGGTCAAACGTTTACAAACAAACTGATATTCCAGCAGAAGTATCATCTGCAAATATAGTTGATATGCATACAGGATTTTACCAAAACTATGCAATCACAGATCAAGGTAAAATCTTAAAGTGGGGACTAAAAGGCTATTTATTAGGTACAGATGAATTAGGAAGAGATATATTTACTAGATTACTTAATGGTGGACGTATGTCAATGACAATTGGTGCAGTAGCTGTAATTATTTCAACAACTATTGGTATAATTGTAGGAAGTCTTTCAGGATATTTTGGTGGTAAAATAGATATGGTATTACAAAGAATTTCAGAGGTAGTAGGTGCCTTACCTTTCCTACCATTTGCCATGATCTTATCTTCACTAATAGGAAATTCAATGACATCTAATCAAAAGATTGTGCTCATTATGGTTATTCTTGGCCTTCTTGGGTGGACAGGACTTCAAAGACTTGTTCGTGCTCAAGTATTATCTGTAA
>CAZAGS010000181.1:0-2895 GCA_964484955.1 uncultured Tissierellaceae bacterium | reverse complement strand
ATTCAAAGTATCTCACACTATTTAATTAATAAGGTTCATTGCCGCTCGGCAGTCTCACAACTCAAATTTATTCACTCGCTTTCGCTCATGCAAATTTGGTGTTCGTTGCTGCTAACCTACATCGAATCGTTTCACTCATCGTGTTAGGTCATGCTCTCGAGGCGACTTACTCAGTATAACATGTCCTGAGTAATCTTGTCAACCACTTTTTTAAAATTCTTTTTTTCTTGTTTACTTGTTTTGAATCTCTCCAAGTGGGACTTTATAATATTACAATATCCCCTATGATATGTCAACCCCATTTTGAAATCATTTTTAAATAACTTAACAATAAAAGACACCCTCTTAGGTTTAAGAGGGTGCCTCAGGTTCAATAGACTTAGATTATATCATTGTTTCATTGACTTCTTTTCTTAATTTCTCAAGTATCTTTTTCTCTATTCTAGAAACAGTCATTTGTGAAATGTCTAGGTTCTTTGCTATTACAACTTGAGTTTTCTTATTAATATACCTATCTATTAAGATCTCTTTTTCCATTTTACTTAACTTTTCCATTATCTTCATAATGAAATCATTATTATCAATTTTGCTAAAGTATTTATCTTCTTCTCCTATTATATCAGCTAAGTTTATATCCTTATCATCGTTATTAGAATCATAGGTTATATCTAAAGACTGAGGAGTATATACTTTACTTGCTTCCATTGCTTCTAATATTTCTTCTTCTGTAGTTTTTAGATATTCTGCAATATCAGCTATGGTAGGAGATCTTTGTAACTCTTGACTTAAATGAACTTTTGAGTCATTTATCTTTTTAGACAATTCTTGTATTCTCCTAGGTACTCGTATTGTCCAACCCCTATCTCTAAAATACTTTTTTATTTCTCCAATAATAGTAGGAGTTGCAAAACTAGAAAATTCAAAACCCTTATCTATATCGTATCTATCAATAGCATATATGAGACCAATTGAAGCAACTTGGTAGATATCATCATATTCAATTCCTCTATTAGCATATCTTTTACTTAATATCTCAGCTATATAAAGGTGTTTTTCGATTAGAATATCCCTTGTTTCTTTATCCCTATGTTTTGAATAATATATAAATAGATTTCTTATATTATTCTTTTCTATTTCCTTTTCAGTTCTATCATCAATAATATTTTCTTTTTCCATAGAATACCATCCTCTATTCTATATATTTGGTCATTCTTATACCATAATTATCATATTCAACAGTATCCATTAGGGTCCTTATTATTAGTAAGCCTAATTCTCTTTCGTTACTTTCATCTAACTCATCTGGTATATTTTCTATTACTCCTTCAACCTCTATAGTAACTTTTTCTGGATCAACTTCAAAAACTATAGCAATTTCCTCTTTATCACTAAAACTAAGAGAATTATTACAAGCTTCACCTATACATACCTTAATATCATCAATTTCATGTATACTCATATTTAAATTATAGGCTATTGAAGAAGCGGTAAGTCTAACCAAGCTAATATAATCAGGTTTCATAGGAATTTTTAAATTAATAATATCTTTATTCATTTATCTCACTCCTAATAACGAACAACTTATCTAGTTCTGTAATTAAGAATAATTTTTTAATATTAGGTTTAATATTATCTATATATATTTTATTATCATTTTCTTTTACTTTTCTAAGTAAACTTATAAGTGCTCCTAGTCCAGTACTATCTACATATTCTAATTCTTCAAAATCTATAACAATATCACTATTCTTTGAATCATATGAATTAACAACTTTTTCTTTAAAATTTGGTGATGAAAATATATCCAACTCTCCTTCAGGTCCAAATACCCACATATTTTCCTTTTCATCAAAATTAATATTAATATCCAAACTCATTATAATCCTCCTCGAACCTTTGAATTTTAATCTAAAGATATATTAAGTTTATATTATAACTTCTTTAATGTAAAGCAAAATACTAGGGTCTCCAAAAATTCGTCAGGATTCCCTAGTATGTCTATTCCGTTTCTTCTACATATTTTGCTACAGCTACTACTCTGTCATCATTAATCTTCATTAGGGTAACACCTTGGGTACTTCTTCCCATTATGGAAATTTCCATAGCCTTTAATCTAATAATAGTGCCCCCTTGTGATATCATCATTATTTCATCTGTTTCATCTACTACTTTAGCTGAAACTATTTCTCCAGTCTTATCCTTTATATTGTAAGTCTTAAGCCCAGTACCGCCTCTTCTTTGAACTTTATATTCATCTAATGGTGTTCTTTTTCCAAAGCCAAGTTCTGATAATACTAATAGATGTTTATCTGCTTGAACCAGGTCCATAGCTACAACACTATCATTCTTTCTTAGATTAATAGCTTTTACGCCCATGGCATTTCTACCCATTTCTCTAACATCAGATTCATCAAATCGAATTGCCATACCTTGTTTTGTTACTACTATTATTTCACTTTTACCATGAGTTTTTCTAACATCTATTAACTCATCTTCATCTTTTAAACTTATTGCAATTATTCCATTTTTTCTTATATTCTCAAATTGATTTAATTTAGTCTTTTTAATAATTCCTTCTTTAGTTACAAGAATTAAGGTACTTTCATTATCATATTCTGATATAGGAATTATTGCCGATACCTTTTCATCACCTGTTAGGTTTAATAAATTAATAATAGCTGTTCCCCTAGCCTGTCTACCACCTTCAGGTATTTCAAAACCTTTTAATGAAAATACTTTACCCTTATTTGTAAAGAATAATACTGTATCATGTGTGGAAGTTATAAATAAGTCTTCAACAAAGTCTTCATCTCTTGTTGTTAATCCAATAATTCCTCTTCCGCCTCTTCTTTGTGTTCTATAAGTATCTTGAGGCATTCTTTTTATATATCCAAA
>CAZAGS010000180.1:0-2900 GCA_964484955.1 uncultured Tissierellaceae bacterium | reverse complement strand
CAAAGGGTAGGTGATAAATAATGAAAGACTTTTTTATAGTTTTAAAATTTGAACTCTTAAATGTAATAAAAAATAAACCATTTATAATATCTACAGTAATTATATGTCTTTTAATATTTGGTGGATTATCTGTACCAACAATAAAAGATCAATTCTTCGACTCATCAAAAGGTGATGAAGTAGTAGAGGATACTACTAAGTATGGTCTTGTAAATAATAATGAATCAGAGGTCAATACGGAGGACTATATTTCAAGTTTCCAAGCAGGAGAATTGGTAAAATTTGATTCTGATTCCCAGCTTAAAGAAAAGATTAATAATGGTGAAATTAACTTTGGTGCAATCATTAATGGGCCTAGGAACTATGAGTATATTGTAAATAATAATGATATGAATAATAATCAAAAGTTCTTTTTTGAAGATGCATTGATTAAAACCTTTAGAATCAAAGAATTAAATACAATAGGTCTGGATTATAATGAAGTAGAAGAACTTTTTACAGTTCCTATAGAATCTAACACTATAGTACTTGGAAAAGATAGTGCAAAGAACTTTCTCTATACTTATATTTTAGTATTTGGTCTTTACTTTATGATAATAGTATACGGCCAATTAATAGCTGGTGGAGTAGCAAGTGAAAAGAGTAATAGGTCTATGGAGGTACTAATAACTAGTACGAAAAGTCAAAACTTAATATTCGGTAAAGTGTTAGGAGGGGCCTTAGGCGGTGTCTTACAATTTGGATTAGTTATTGGAACAGGGTTTTTAGCTTATGCGATTAATTCTAAGGCTTGGGATAATAGTTTAGATTATATCTTTAAGATCCCTGCTGATGTATTATTAACATTTTCTGTGTTCGGAATATTAGGCTATCTATTATATGCTTTTATATTTGGAGCTTTAGGTGCTTTAGTATCTAGAACAGAAGATATAAGTGCAAGTTCAACCCCTATAGTATTATTATTTGTAGTAGTTTTCTTTATTTCAATGACTGGAATGCAAAACCCTGATGGATTAATTTTAAAAGTAGCATCATTTATTCCTTTTTCTTCCTTTATGTCAATGTTTGTAAGAGTCTCTATGGGTAATGTAACTACATTAGAAGTAATTATTTCCCTTGTATTATTAGCAGTAACTACAATAGGGATAGGACTTCTAGCTTCTATTATATATAGAATGGGAACCCTTATGTATGGAAATAGAGTTAAGTTAAAAGATATATTTAAGTTGATGAAATCTGAAAACAAGTAAAAATCCTTGGGAGATTAATCTCCCAAGGATTTTTTAACTAATTTTTATAGAGCCATTTGAAGTAGATGCATTATAACGTAAATTATCACTGGACTCATCATAATTTGAATTATGAGCTATTATTCTTCTATTACCTGAGAATCCCTGATCCTTATTTATAGATACCATATTAGGTAAATCCAGAGTTACACTTCCCATGGAAGTATCCAAATCAAAATATGCTCCTTTGACTAAATCACTTATATTAGACGTAATGGAGCCATTTGAAGTGGACAATTTTACATTTGTAGCTTTATTTATATCTCCATGATTACAGACAATTCTACCATTAGATGTAGATAAATCAATTATCTCTGCTGAAATATCTAGTGCTTCAATTCTACCATTTCTAGTAGATAGGTATACCTCTTCTCCAGCAATCTTATTAGCGTTTATTGAACCATTGCTTGTAATACAATTTAATTTATCAAAGTTTATATCATTAATTTGTATTTTCCCATTGGTTGTATTTAAGATTATTTCCTTGTATTTTTTATTAGGAATGAATACATCCAATTTTATTGAAATATCCTTACTTAGGGTAGGGGCAAACACCAATCTATCCCCTTCTGTATAAAACTTATAGAACTCAGTATGCTCATCTATTAATCCATTTTTATATTGGGCTGTTAATTTTATAGAAAAATGATCCTTTTGCCATGTGTTTAAATTAATATATCCGTTAACTGCCTTCAAATCTAGAATTGGGTTCTCTATGGAACTTAAGTCCTCTTCAAAATCTAAAGTAACAGTTTCACTATTAATATTAAATCCAAATGAACCACCAATATCCTTTAAACTATCAATCATATTAGAAATAGCATTGCCTATATCTAGTCCTATTTCTTCAAAAGTCATATGTGTAAATTTCTTATTCTTATCATCTTTTTGTTCCTTATTCTTATTTTTACTAGAGCTACTATAGTTACTTTCACCTTTTTCTTCTAGTGCTTCAAGTAATTGTGTTGCTTCTTCTACAGTAATCTTTCCCTCTTTTAACATTGATAATATTAATAATCTTTCTTCTTTCACAATATAACCTCCTCTTAATTACCTTTTAATAGTCTAAGTGCTTCCTCTGAAGATATTTCCCCATCATTAAGCATATCCAATATTTCCTTTTTGTTAATTGAAGCATCATCATCCTTACTATCATATCCCAGTGATTTTATAACACTATCCAACTTTCCTTTAACAGTAGGGTATGAAATTCCCATTTCCTTTTCGATATCCTTTATATTTCCACGATTTTTAATAAATACTTCAATAAATTGTTTTTCCTCCTGGCTTAGTTTACAAAACTTACATAAGGAGAAATCACCTTCTATATTAGTATTGCAAGTATTACAAGAAAGTCTAGTTGCGAATAATTCATCACCACATATAGGACAATTACCAATTACCTCTTTCTTCATTGTTTCACCCCTTATAATTAACTTATTAACTATATATTAATCTAATATATAAATAATGTCAATAAATATATTAATATTATTAATAATTATATTAATAAAATCAATATCGCACTTTTATTATGTTTAATATACTTATTATGAAATATTGAATTAATCATTTATAACTTGGGTAATATTAATAGTAATAGGAGGAGAT
>CAZAGS010000179.1:0-2987 GCA_964484955.1 uncultured Tissierellaceae bacterium | reverse complement strand
CTAAGCGAAGCGTAAGAATCTACTCCATTATCTTTTCTGTTGTTCACTATTCACTATTCACTATTCACTATTCACTATCTCTATTATCCCTAATTTCCTTAACTTTATTTACCACTATATATCCAACAGCCCCAGCTATAACTAAATATATGGGACTAACTTTAAAAAATACAATTATTAAAGCAACTAATAATCCTACTAACATTTTATCATATCCAAGACGTGATTTATAGGCTATCTTGTATACTGCAGTTAATATCAAGGCTACTACAGCAGGTCTAATACCTAAAAACACTTTTTCAACAATTGCATTATCTCTAAATTGGTAAAAGAATTTTGCTATTATTACTATTATAAAAACTGAAGGTAAGATGGTTCCTAACATACATACCAATGCACCTCTTAATCCTTTTAGCTTATAACCTATGAAGATACTAGTATTAGTAGCTATTGGACCTGGAGAGGCTTGGGATATTGATATGGCATCCATAAACTCTTCGCTGCTAATCCACTTTCTTTTATCAACTATTTCATTTTGTATTATAGGAATCATTGCAAAGCCTCCACCAAATGTAAAGGCACCTATTTTAAGAAAGGTTGTAAACATGTCCCATAACATCCAAATCTCCCCCTTTAATAAAATATAATTCCTAAAATTCCTGCTATAACAATAGCTATAATTGGATTTAAGTTTTTAAATGTTACTACATAGAATAGTGAAACAGCTATCACTATAGACTTTATATCTACCAGTGTAGTCCTTCCAATATTTATTGCTGCAGCCAGAATAAGTCCTATAACCACTGGCCTAATACCATCAAATGCCCATGCTACATAGGGTGAATCTTTAAACTTATTTATGGATAGAAAAATAAGAGTCATTATTATAAATGAGGGCAAGCTTACTGCAAATGTAGCAACAGCTGAACCCAATATTCCTGCAATTTTATAACCTAAGAAGGTAGCAGAATTAATAGCAATTGGACCTGGAGTCATTTCAGATATAGCTAATATATCAATAAACTCGGAAGTAGTAATCCAATTATTCAATTGTATTACCTCTTTTTCTATAAGCGGAAGCATTGCATATCCTCCACCAAAGCTAAAAGCTCCTATTTTAAAAAATGATATAAATAGCTTTATAAGTACAGTCATAAAATCACTCCTATTGATAAAACCCTAATACCACTCTATCCAGTCCTTGTAAGTCTTTAATAATTTCTATATCTCTATATCCTTCATTAGTCATAATCTTCTTTAAGTCTTGCCCTTGGTCAAAGCCAATTTCATAAATTAGCAATCCATTCTTAGTTAAATACTTCTTGCCTTCATGAGTAATCTTCCTATAAAAATCTAAGCCATCTAGTCCCCCATCTAAGGCAAGTCTAGGCTCATAATCTACAACATCTTTTTGTAATGATTTTATATCCCCTTCCCTTATATAGGGAGGATTTGAAATTATTATTTCACATTGCCCTTGCAATTTCAAATTGTCAATGGCCTGAAATAAGTCTCCCTGGTGGAAACTTACATTATTTAGTTTAAGTCTTTCTTTATTTATATTAGATACCTTAATAGGCTTATACCCAATATCCATGCCATATACACGGGCATTAGGGCAGTATTTCCCTAGACTTAGGGATATCGCCCCGCTGCCAATACCAACATCTAATATATTTATCTTTTTATCTTTATAAGTTTTCTCTATATAATCTATTACATACTCTATAAGAACTTCTGTATCCGGTCTAGGAATCAGAACTCCTTCTTCTACATATAAATCTAATCCCATAAACTGCTTTTCATTTAAGAGATAGGCCATTGGATAAGCTGTACTTCTCTTTTTAATTAAAGAAAGAAATTCCTCTTGAGCTTCTTCAGATACTTCTAGATCCCCGTAAGTATATATATAGGATTTGTCTACATTTAAAATTTTTGCCAATATTAATCTGCTTTCAAATAAAGGATTACAATAGTCTAAATCCTTCAAACTATTCATTCCTATTGCTAGTAATTCATTAATTACCATTTGTCTAAATCCTGATTTGTGGGAATTACGGCTATTAATGCATCTATAGCTACCTGTATTTGACTATCATCTGGTTCTTTAACAGTAGCTAACTTTTGTATCATTAATCCTGGATAGGATAGGGCATAACAAAGTTTTGAGCTACTTCTACCAATAATTCTATTTATTTCATAGGAGATTCCTGCTATTACTGGGAACATAAGGATTCTAATTAATACTCTTTGTAATGGACTTGGCCAGCCAAAGAATGATAGTACAAAAATACTTATGATCATTACCATAAATAAAAAACTGGTTCCACATCTAGCGTGTAAAATAGGAAACTTCTTAACGTTTTCAACTGTTAAATCCAGTTCATTTTCGTAACAATGGATACTCTTATGCTCTGCTCCATGGTATTCAAATACCCTTTTTACATCCTCAAGTTTTGAGACCCATATTACATATATTAAAAACAAGGCGATTCTAAATAAGCCTTCTACTAAATTTAAAACTATTGGGTTTTTAATTATATTTTTAAATACATTGGTCATAAAGCTAGGTAATATCATAAAAATACCTACTGCCAGAACCATTGAAAGAATTAATGCAAATACCATTTCTGCATCCGCTGCTTTATCTTTAAAGATCTTTTGAAATAAACTTATTTTCGGTTCTTCAGCTTCTTCTTCCTCGAAAAATTCCGCAGAATACATTAAAGCTTTAGTACCTATTAGCATTGCTTCAACTAATCCTACTACCCCTCTTAAAAATGGCAATCGAAATATTTTATATTTCATGCCTAGTGTATTCAATTCATCTACTTTTAGTTCTATCTCACCATCTGGTTTTCTAACTGCTATTGATATCTTTTCAGGCCCTCTCATCATTACTCCTTCAATAAGAGCTTGCCCTCCAATACTGGTCATATGTTTTGGTTGAATTTTTGAATCTTTGATTTCCAATTACTCACCACCTT
>CAZAGS010000178.1:1637-3012 GCA_964484955.1 uncultured Tissierellaceae bacterium | reverse complement strand
CCTTCCAATAATTCTCCCTTAAAAATCCTTTGGCAGATGTCTTTAGTTCTTTCCTTGACCACATGCAAAATCATCCCCTTTGTATATAATATAACATATATAAGGGGATGATTCCATAATTCAATTTTAATTTGTCTATTTTCCTTGAAATAAATCTATAGAGCCTAAAACTATATGAGCTAAACCAAAACCAATTAATCCTGTAGCTACCATAGTTCCTACTTCTTTTTTTCTTATTCCTCTTTTCATTAAATCAGGTGTTCTCATAGCTAAAGCTACTCCAGTTACTGCAGTACCTAATACTGTAGGTATCATTCCTTCTCTCATAAAAAAAGCCTCCTGTTATAATATTAGTGTCTATAATAGTATCTTCAAAACTTAAAGGATATATTCTTCCATATTTTTTTAATTAATCCTAGACTTATGATAAATAGTATTTTAAAATGAAAGTAGGTAAAAAGTAAAAAGGAGATGATTTTTTTGGAATATAGAAATGCAACAGTAAAAGATATTCCTGCAGTAGCAGAATTGCAACAAAAGTATCATGTATTAACAATTAGTGAGGTCGATAGACCAGATGGATTTGTGACTACACTTTTTACTGAAGAGCAGTTTACAGAATTAATAGAAAAGGAAAATGGATTGGCTATAGCTTGTGATGGAGACAAGGTTGTTGGTTATGCAATGGCAGCATCTTGGGAATATTGGTCAGCATGGCCACTATTTCAACATATGATAAAAGACCTGCCAAATACAGAGTATATGGGTCAGGTTCTTACAATGGAAAATTCTTATCAATATGGACCTATTGCTGTTCATGCAGATTATAGAAATACAGATGTTTTCCCTAATCTATTCGAATTTTCAAAAACACAAATGAGTAAAAGATATCCTATTTTAATTACATTTATCAACCAAGCAAACCCTAGATCCTATGGAGCCCATGTAAAGAAACTTGGACTAGATATAATTAAAAGTTTTCAATTTAACAACAATGATTACTACGAATTAGGATTTGATACATCAGCAAAAACACCAGGTTCAAATATATAATGATCAAAAGGGTCAGACCCTTTTGATCATTTTCTTTTTATTCTATAACTTGAAACTGTTTCCTGATTAACTTTTCTAAAACTATATATAATATTAAACTAGATATTACAAACACCAAAAACAATCCGATTAATATTAAACTTATATCTATCTTATCCAGTAGTTTAAAGATTAAAAATCCAATTCCACCAGCATACAAACTTCCTAAGCCCATTCCTATTAATACATTTAAGTTTTGCTTCATAGCCTGTTGAGGGTTAGTCCAGGTTAGTAATGGCCTTATTATGTCTATAGTCATACCTATCATTGTCATTGGAATACT
>CAZAGS010000178.1:0-1537 GCA_964484955.1 uncultured Tissierellaceae bacterium | reverse complement strand
GTTGCCCACATGGATGGAGGAAATGCCAGACCTAAGGTTTTCACTAATACATTAGAATCCGTTACCATTCTTACTAAAAAATCTTCTCCTTCAATAAAACCTTTTTGTAATATTGCATTTACTTTAAGCTGAATATAAATCAATGCAACTAAAAAGATAACAGCACCAATAATTCTAAGTAAGTCCTTGCTTCTACCAATATTTGTATACTTCATAAATATCATTATTAGGATTGAAGATAATACAAGGGGTATAACAGGAACCATTACTACAAGCAAAATCGAATAAATCCAGTAAACTATTCCTTCTCCGCCTTTTATCCCATAAATCAATATAAAAGGTAATATAATAGGCAGGGATGTTATATACTCGCTTACCATTAAAGATACAAATTTAGAACCTAGTATATATGAAGGTTTAATCGGCAGTGGTACTAATTGTTCTAGGTCATTGGAGAAATAGTACTTACTCATAACATAAATTAGTCCAAAAACAAACACCAATACCTGGGCTGCTAAGAATCCTAATAGCAAGAACATGGACCTTTGGCCTATTTGATTATATATATCATATATACTATATAAACCTTTTACTATAAAGTAATATGTGGGCAAAATTGATAACAATGCTATTCCAAAGACTATAATCTGCCATCTATTCTTCTTATTTTTAAAATTATATGCAATTGATGACCATCCAAATGTGGAAATAAGATCTGTTTTAATTAGTGACATTATTTTATTCATTATTGAGTCAACTCCAAGAATATATTTTCTAAGCTGGCTTTCTCCTTAGCATTAGACCTTAATTCTTCCATAGTTCCCATAGCTACTATTTTACCCTTATTTATTATTGCAATTCTGTCACATAGTTTTTCCGCCACTTCTAATACATGAGTTGAGAAAAAGACAGTCTTCCCTTCATCACACATTTGTTTCATGATTTCTTTAAGATTAAAAGCAGACTTAGGGTCCAGACCTACCATAGGTTCATCTAATATAAATAAATCTGGCTCACTTATAAGCCCTGCTGTAAGTACCAGCTTTTGTTTCATCCCATGAGAATAACTACCTATTATATCTCCTACGGCATCTTTAATATTAAACATTTCTAAGTAATATTCCATCTTATCTTCTCTAACTTCAGTTGATATTCCGTACATATCAGCTATAAAATTCAAATAGTCTATGCCTTTTAATTTTTCATATATCTCAGGATTATCTGGTACATAAGAAATCATCCCTTTAGCCTTTAATGGGTCTTCCCATGCATCAACACCATCTACCTGGATAGTGCCAGTATCTGGTTTTAATAATCCTACTATCATTTTAATAGTTGTAGTTTTGCCAGCCCCATTAGGCCCTAGAAATCCAAATATTTCTCCTGACTTAATATCAAGACTAATATTATCTACAGCCTTTACTTCTCCTTTGTTGTATGATTTTGAAATACCATTAAGTTTTAACACTGTACCAACCTCCCTTACTTATATCTATGATAATACAATGATAATATTAGTACAAGAAAAATCCTATAG
>CAZAGS010000177.1:0-3016 GCA_964484955.1 uncultured Tissierellaceae bacterium | reverse complement strand
CTAGCCATAAAAGATAAGTCCCTTCTGGCTTTTCTACTTTTATTTCTGGAATATTGTTATTTATATAGTCTATTGCAAAGTCAGCGTTATTTTCTATATAGACAATAACTTGATCTAACCACTGTTCTCCACTAGTATAAGCTGCTTCTAAGCCTGTTCCACCAAATGTGGTAATCCTACCTAACTCTAATTTTTCTATACCTTTTTTAAAAATATTTCTAAGGTTTTCATTAGGAATAATTGCAATTGAAGTAGCTAAACCTGCTATATTAAAGGTCTTGCTTGGTGCAATAAAAGTAATAGTAGCCTGGGCTATCCCTTCAGAAATAGATGCCATTGGTATATACTTATGGTCTTTATAGGTTAAATCACCATGTATTTCATCAGATACTATAATTATATTGTTTTTGATACAAATATCACCCAATTTGGATAATTCTTCCCTTGTCCATACTCTTCCCACTGGATTATGAGGATTACATAAAATAATAGCTTTAGTTTCACTATCAATTGAATTTTCTAGGCCATGGTAATCCATTACAAATCTTTGCCCATTGTGAATAAGTGGATTTAAATTTGCTTGCACATTATTATTTTCTAACACTCTAAAAAATGGAGGATATACAGGAGGTTGAATAACTACCTTTTCTCCTTCCTTTGCAAATTCTCTAACTGCAATATTTAACGCAGTTACAACACCTGGGGTAAATAATATCCATTCTCTTTTTATATCCCAATTATATCTCTTCTTAAGCCAATTAATTATAGATTCATATAGTGAATCTGAATTTATATTGTAACCAAAAACCCCATGATCTAATTTTGTCTGTATTGCTTCTAGAACTCCATCCGGTGCTTTAAAATCCATATCTGCTATCCACATTGGCAGAATGTCTTCTTTACCATATACTTCTTTTAAATTGTCCCATTTTACTGAATTACTACCTTGTCTATTAATAACCTTATCAAAATTATATTCCAATTTAATCATCTCCAATCATAAACTTAATTTATCCAATATTGACAAACTAATTAGTCTTTTGTTTTATTATATCACAAGAAATTATTTTCATAAACCTACTAGTACAAACAATTATGATATAATAATTACAAGAAAATATAAAAGGATGATTTTATGTTGGAAAACCCATATCAGAATAAGAGAAGTTTTTTCGATCAAGGTAATACTAAATCCTATGAATTTAGATTAGAACAGCTTAAAAAGCTAAAATTAGCTATACAAGATAATGAATCAAATATAATTGATGCTATGACCATGGATTTGGGCAAGCCAGAATTTGAATCCTATACTGCGGAAATAGGAGTTATTTATAGTGAAATTAATCATGCAATTAAAAAATTAAAGAAGTGGATGAGACCAAAATTTGTTGCCACACCAATATATTTATTGCCTGGTATTTCATACCTTTATCCTGAACCTAAAGGTGTAGTATTAATTGTAGGCCCCTGGAATTATCCTTTTCAATTAATAATATCTCCATTGATAGGTGCCATAGCAGCAGGTAATTGTGTGGTATTAAAACCTTCAAATAAGTCCATAAGAACTCAATATATTATATCCAAAATAATTAGGGAAACCTTTAAAGAAGATTATATTAGTGTTGTAGAAGGTCCTGGTTCAACAACTGTAAACCCATTAATAGAAGACTATAGATTTGATCATATCTTTTTTACAGGCAGTGCTAGAGTAGGAAAACTTATATTAGAATTAGCAGCAAAGCACTTGTCCACAGTTACTTTAGAATTAGGTGGCAAAAGTCCTGCAATTATTCACTCAGATTGTGATATTGATACTGCAGCCAAAAGAATTGCTTGGGCTAAATTTTATAATACTGGCCAAACCTGTATAGCCCCTGACTATGCATTGGTTCATGAAAGTAAAAAACAAGAATTTATAGAAAAGATGAATTATTATATTCTAAAGTACTATGGTAAACATCCTGAAGAAAGTAAAAACTATGGAAGAATAATATCTAATGATAGATTTGACCACTTAATATCTCTATTAAAAGAAGGAAATATAATAAAAGGTGGAAACCATTATAGAAAGATTAAATATATAGAGCCTACTTTAATAGATGGTGTAGATCTAGATAGTAGAATAATGAAAGAAGAGATATTTGGGCCTATTTTACCTATTTTAACCTATGATGATATTACAGGAGTAATAAAGATAGTTAGACAAAATCGTTACCCTTTAGCCCTTTATTTATTTACAAAGGATAAAGCGGTAGAAGATTATATTGTGGAAAATATTGAATTTGGTGGAGGATGTATAAACCACGCCTTGTCACAGGTGGTAAATCATAATCTTCCTTTTGGTGGGGTAGGAAATAGCGGAATGGGCAGATATCACTCCAAATATTCCTTTGACGAATTTTCCCATGAAAAGTCTATTTTTAAAGCTATAACAAAATATGAAATGAATTTAAAGTTTCCACCATATACAGCCTTGAAATTGAAATTAGCTAAGAAGTTTCTAAGATAAAATTATAAAAAGGATATAGGGACAATTGCTCTCCTATATCCTTAATTTAATTTTAAGACCAAAGTAACCAAACTAATATATATCCTGTAATTACTGCTACTAAAGTAAAAGGTACGCCTATTTTCATAAATTCCTTGGCACTTACTTCATACCCATCTTTTCTTAGAATACCCAGTGCAGTTATGTTTGCAGATGCACCTATTGGAGTCATATTTCCTCCAAGGGTTGCACCAATAATTAAGCCAAAGTATAATACATAAGGCTCTATTTGCATGCTAGCTGCTATTCCTGCTACAACAGGCAGCATAGTGGCCACATATGGTATATTATCAATAAATGCTGAAAATAATACACTAACCCAAACCAAAAGGCTATAAACAATAAATATATTATCACCACTGACTTTAATAAATAAGTCACTAATATCATCTATAACACCAGCCTCTGTAATACCTCCAACTACTATAAAAAGTCCTATCAATAATAAGATGGTAAAATAATCAATTT
>CAZAGS010000176.1:0-3079 GCA_964484955.1 uncultured Tissierellaceae bacterium | reverse complement strand
CTTCATATCTATAAGATCATTTTCTTCATAATGATTTATTATATTTGCTGTAGAAAATCCTATTGATACTTCACCGCTGCCATTACTTGTAAAACTTCCAGTTCTAGATATACCTGGATAAATTCTTTTTATTACTCTTTTTAATTGTCTAGAAGACAGAGGGATATCTGTGGCTAATATAGAAATAATAGAGCCTTGTTCTTCTATAGTATTTAGATTATCAATTAGATTTCCTATTCTAGGGCCAACATGATCACCATTTAATCTAAAATCTTCTAAAGAACCAAAGTTTGATAATACCAAAACCCCTATTGTATATTCTTTCCCATCTAAATTTATTATTCGAGAAGAGGAGCCGATTCCTCCTTTTAATTCATAACAAATCATACCTGTTCCAGCACCAACATTACCTTCTTCAAATAATTCTGATGCACTGTTTATGGCTTCAAACACATGATTAGGCCTAACATGAAGGTCTCTAATATGATTTAATTTTCCATCATTGCATTCGCAAATTATAGGATTTACTGAACCTGTAGATATTCCAATGTCCTCATTATGATCTAACATATATTGGACTAATCCTTCATGAGCTGCTCCAACACTGAGAGTATTTGTAAGTATTATAGGAGTTTCAATGGTTCCTAATTCATCAATTTGAATTAGCCCTGTGCTTTTACCAAAGCCATTAATAATATGACTGGCAGCAATTACTTTTTCTTTAAATAGATTACCCTTATGAGGTATTATTGCAGTTACTCCAGTTTTAGCATTATTGTCATCCAATGTTACATGGCCTACTTTTACTCCTGCTACATCAGTAATAGAATTATTTTTCCCAGTTGCTAGATATCCTATATGAATTCCATAATCTCTTATTTTCTTTAACAATAAAAATCCCTCCAGTTATTATATTTTAACATAAAGTATATACAAAATCCTATATTTGGAATGTTTTATTAATATATGGTTACAATCTTAAATGATGCTAAATAGATTATAGAAAATAAGGATGTGATAAATTTGAACAAGACTTCACAAATCGGTGTAAGCACTATAAGAAAGGAAGCATGGGACAAAGTAACCGGAGCAGCCAAATATAATGGAGATATAAATAGAGCGGATATGCTACATGCAAAATTGCTTACCAGCCCCTATAGTCATGCCAAAATTATTAGCATTGGTCTAGATGAAGCGCATAAATCACCAGGTGTTCAAGCTATTATTACTGGTAGGGATATAAACAATATGTTAAGTGGCTCAGTAATAGAAGATAGACCAATTATTGCTAGTGATAAAGTCAGATATTTTGGAGAACCGGTGGCTCTAGTAGTAGCAAACTCAGAAGCAGAAGCTAAAAGGGCAGTTGGCTTAATAAAAATTGTATATGAACAATTAGAAGTAGTTAATTCTATAGATGATGCTATTAAATTACAAGCAACACTTGTTCATGAAAATTTAGGCCAGTATACAAAAGCTGTAGATGATGTATATCCTGAAGCTGGTTCAAATATTTGTGACCATGTAAAGATTAGAAAAGGTAATATTGATTATGGGTTTAATATAAGTGATATTATTTTAGAATCTGAGTTTCTATTGCCTCAATCTGATCATCTTGCCATGGAAACAAGAAATTCTAAAGTAGAGATTCTACCTAATGGGGATGTTATTGTTTATAGTTCATCCCAGGCTCCCTACTCTATTCGTAAAAAGTTCAGTAAATATTTTAGTATTCCTGAAGGAAAAATAATTGTAAGAGTACCTTTAGTAGGAGGTGCTTTTGGTGGAAAGGCAACTGTACAGCTTGAATACTTGGCCTATTTAGCTTCAAAAGCAGTAGGTGGAAAGATGGTTAAGTTAGTTAACTCTAGGGAAGAAGATATTGCAACTTCTCCCTGTAAAGTTGGAAGCAAAGCAAAGTTAATAATAGGGGCAAGTAAAGATGGAATGATAAAAGCTTTAAATGCTACATATTATGTAGATTGTGGTGCCTATACAGATACAGGACCTAGAATGTCCAAAGCAATGATAGTAGATAGTACAGGACCATATAATATCCCTTACCTTTGGTGTGACGCATATTCTATATATACAAACCATAACTATGTAACTTCTTTTCGTGGCTTTGGCCATGCAGGATTTACTTTTTGCATAGAGAGAATGATAGATAAATTAGCATTGGCCCTAAATATAGATCCTTTTAAACTTAGATTACAAAATAGTTTGCAAGCTGGTCATACTTCCCCAACCCAAGTATTTTTAAACAAAAGTAACATGGGGGATTTAGATAAATGTATTAATAGATTACAGGATTTGATTAATTGGCAAGAAGGCCAAAGGATAGAGCAGGAAAATGGAATGATTAGGGCAAAGGGAATCAGCTGTTTTTGGAAAACTTCAGATTCACCTACAAATGCATCCTCAGGTGCAATCTTGACTTTTAATACGGATGGTAGTCTTAATATTAATTTTGGTGGTGTAGAAATAGGTCCTGGAATGAAAACTACCATGTGTCAAATATTAGCAGAAAAGATGAAGATGGATGTAAATAGAATAAATGTATTTATGGATGTTGATACTCAAGTATCTCCAGAGCATTGGAAAACTGTAGCCTCTTCTACTACATTTATGGTAGGAAATGCTGTAATTAAAGCTGCTAATTCTTTAATTAAAGACTTATGTGAAATAGGCTCAGTAGTTTTAAAATGTCCAGCTAGTGATTTGGATGTAGCTGATGAAAAAGTATTTATGAAAGATGATCCATCCATAAATGTTGGCTTTATTGATATAGTACATGGATATGAATATCCGGATGGAAATTGTGTAGGTGGTCAAATCATGGCTACTGGTTCATATGTTATGAAACATTTAACCCCTTTAGATAAGGAGACAGGAAAAGGCGTACCAGGAGTATCTTGGACAGTAGGAGCCCAGGCTGTAGAAATAGAATATGACCCAACAATGCATACTTATAGACTGCTAAAAGCTGCTACGGTTATAGATGCAGGTAAAGTAATAAATCCTAAAACAGCAAAAGGACTACTAATGGGTGGAATGAGTATGGGGCTAGGAATTGCAA
>CAZAGS010000175.1:0-3087 GCA_964484955.1 uncultured Tissierellaceae bacterium | reverse complement strand
CTTTCCTCATGTGTTTGGTTGGTCATTATGAATGTCTTTTGATGGATTGGAAATATTGTCATTCCCTGGTATATCTCCTGAGATAAATCAATCATCTTTAACGTCATATTATTCCCTCCTCTTTATTATATTATACATTATATAACTGGTAATAAATGAAAGATATATAGAATTTATACAAATTCTATGTAATATATACAATTAATATGATAAAATAGTGTAAAGGGTAAAGAAAATTTATATAAAAGTAACAAGGAAAAATGGAATTATTTGTGTTAGTATTGAATTAAAGTTATAATTAGATAAGGAGGGTTATATTATGTATGATGTTATATTAACAAACGCAAGAATACCCCAAGGCGACGACACAGTACTAACTAACATCTTAGTTAAGGATGAAAAAATATCAGGATTTATTGATAATATAGAAGGTGTAGAGGCCAAAGAAATTATTGATGCACAAGGACATTTAACATTACCTGGTTGTATAGATTCACATACACATTTTATGTATCAAGGTTTTCCTCATAGAGAGAATTTTTTAACAGGTAGTGCTGCAGCAGTATCCGGTGGTCTAACTACAATAATAGATATGCCATGCTGTTCAGTTCCATCTGTAAGATCTGCAGAGCAATTACAATTAAAAGTAGACTTAGTACAACCACAGTCCCTAGTTGACTTTGCACTATGGGGTGGAGTTACTGGTGAAGACGTAAGAGAAGGCTGGTTAGATAAGGTTCAAGAACAGGCAGATTATGGAGTAGTTGCATTTAAAGCTTATATGACTCCATCAGTTCCTACTTTCCCAAGAGTTACAGATCCTGAAATGTACGAAGCTTTTAAAGCAGTTGCAAAAACAGGACTTCCAATAGGAATTCATGCAGAAAACTATTCTATGTGTGACTACTATGTTAACGATTTTAGAGAAAAAGGTAGAATGGATGGTCCAGCTTGGGCAGAAGCAAGAATGGAACTAGCAGAAAAGGTTGCTATTCAATTAGGTATTAGCTTTGCTGAAGAATCAGGTGCTAGACTTCATATTGTTCATATGTCTACAGGCATAGGAGCAAAATTAGTAGGAGAAGCAAAGCAAAGAGGAATAAACGTAACTTCAGAAACTTGTCCTCACTATTTGACTCTAAATGCTCAAGATGCTATGACTGAATATGGTGCTTTAGCAAAAATTGCTCCACCTTTAAGAACAAAAAAAGACAATGAATTATTATGGGAAGGTCTTAATAATGGAAGTGTTGACTTCATAGGTACAGACCATGCACCTTATGAAATAGAATCAGAAAAAGCTAAAGAAGGAATGAATATATGGACAGCGTTCCCAGGTATTCCAGGAGTAGAAACTATGGTTCCTATTTTAGTTAGTGAAGGCTACAATAAAGGCAGAATATCACTTTCCAAATTAGTAGATATATTAAGCAAGAATGCAGCTATCCATTATGGTATATATCCTAAGAAAGGTGCTATGCAAATAGGATCAGATGCAGACTTTACCATAGTAGATTTAGATAAAGAATGGGTTATTAATCCAAAAGAACAAGCTTCTATGTGTGGATACAATCCACTTGAAGGAATGAAGTTAAAAGGAAAGGTTGCAAAAACAGTAGTTCGTGGTCATTTGGTATTTGAAGATGTAGATGAAAGTACTCTTGCACATTTAACAGATGAAGACCTACAAAATATAGTTCACAACTTCCCTGAAGGTATAGAAGAAAAATATGCTAGTCACTTTGAGAGATACCCACACTTAAATAGTGCTGAGTATGAAAATAGTTATAGAAAACAACATCCAGAAGTAATAGATAAGCATATTAGAGGAATAAAAGGCATTAAAGTTCAACCTGGTTTTGGTCAGTTTGTAAAGAGACAAAGTACACAAATATTGCCAAGAACTATAAAATTTTAGTATAAGTTTAAATTAAGATAACTTTAGGAGGAATACAATGGCTAAGCATGCAATTTTGGTAATCGATATGTTAAATGACTTTATAGGAGAGGAAGCTCCCCTACGTTGCCCAGGTGGAGAAGAAATAATTCCTGATTTACAAAGACTTTTTAAATGGGTAAGAGCAAGAGAAGATGATGAAATACACTTGGTTCATATTCAAGAAGCACATAGAAAAAATGATGCTGACTTTAGAGTAAGACCACGTCATGCAGTTGCAGGAACTCATGGTTCAGACTTCATCAAAGAATTATATCCAGAAGGTGATGAATATATAATTCCTAAGAGAAGACATAGCGCTTTTGCACATACTGATTTAGATCTTTATTTAAAAGAAGAAAATATAGATACAGTTGTAGTAACAGGAGTATGGACTAACGTATGTGTTAGATCTACAGCAACAGATGCATTAGCAAATGCTTATAAAGTTATTACATTAAGTGATGGAGTTCATTCAAAGACTCAAGAAATGCACGAATATGGACTTAATGACTTAAGCATTTTCACTAAAATAATGACTATTGATGAATATATAGATGCTTGGGAAAAAGGTTTAGACCCATGGGTAGGCGGAGGAGACCAGGAAAACAAAGTAGAATAAAATAAAATCTAGGAAGAAGGTGATCCTTCTTCCTATTTCACATGAGGTGATGATATAATGAAGGTAGTTGTTGGAATATCTGGAGGTAGTGGATCCATTTATGGAGTATCTCTATTAAAAGCCCTAAAAGAACTAGGGGTTGAAACCCATTTAGTAGTTTCTACTATGGGTGAATATGTAACTGAGCATGAATGCGGAGTGAGTTTAGAACAGTTAAAAGAATTAGCTACCTATTATCATGACAATAAAAACTTTGCTGCACCTATTGCCAGTGGTTCTTTTAAAGTAGACAAGACAATTATTGTACCATGCTCCATGAAAACCTTGTCAGGTATAGCCAATGGATTTTCAGATTCTCTATTATCTAGGGCATGCGATGTAGCTATTAAAGAGAGAAGACAATTAATAATTGTACCTAGAGAAACACCTTTAAGCCCAATACACCTAGAAAATATGTTGAAATTAGCAAATATGGGAGTTACTATTTTCCCCCCTAGTCCTGGATTTTATAGTCATCCAGAAACTATAG
>CAZAGS010000174.1:0-3098 GCA_964484955.1 uncultured Tissierellaceae bacterium | reverse complement strand
CACAAATAGATACAGAAAATACATCAATTAAAGAAATGGAGATTAATAAGCATATAATAAAATATTATTTGAATAAGGGTATGTATAATGCATATTGGAATGACAATAAATTTACCTATTCTATAACCGCTGAGGTATCTTTTGAAGAACTGATAAACATTATTGAAGGCATCCAAAAAATAAAATAAAAGAATTTAATAAAAAGTGTCCACAAACACCTCCTAAGTTTCGTTATATATAGTAAGGAAGAAAATACTAATATAATATTTGGGAGGTGTTTGTTATGAAGAAAAAAGTTATTATTCTTTTTTTAGTAATGCTAACAGTAAGTGCTTCTACCGTGCCTGTCTTAGCTAATTCAATCGAACTAAGTAGGGGGGAATCTCTAATTTCTCCGATGTTTACTTATATTTTTAGGGCAGAAGCAGAATTATATATTAATTCTAGTGGGAAAGCCACAGTAGAAACTTATGTAACTGGAAATAGTGAAGTTACAAGTGCTAAAGCAACAATTAGATTACAGCAGTATAAGAATGGTAGTTGGACAACTATTAAAACATGGAATGAAACTAGCAGTTCAAGAATATTAAATTTTAGTAGTACTTACTATGTTCCGAAAGGATACTATTATAGGGTGCAATCAACAGTTACTGTATATAGTGGTCAGAAGTCAGAAAGTACTACTTTAATAAGCAGTGAGCAAAGTTACTAGATAAACAATAGTTGAATTATTTACTTTATTGAGTGTGATCAGAGCCTACTTTAAAAATCTAAAAAATCTATATTAAATTTGAATCAATTAAAAGGAAAAAGAAGAACGCTGTTAACCTATCCCCCTTGATGAACAAATGATTTTCTATATCTATAGTAGGAAAATTAAAAATGTGTAACATTATCCTTTTAAAAATTATAAACAATTAAAGTTAATATTATACAATAACATAACTGTCTAACTCAGCTAAACTATAGTGAGAATTATAAAATAATTAATTGAACATACACTGGATATTGAGAATATATATCTATAGAGCAGTCTCAAAACAATGGTTTATAAAAATAGAGCATTAGTAGAAAGTACAAGCAATATAAGTAAGATCAAAAGTTATTAGAAAAATGTATCTTCTATTACTCTTAGAACTAGAAGATGACAGTCGGTGCATACCTATTATATAAAGATTCATGATTCTCTAGGATATATGATGAAAACAAAAAAGGAGTGTTCAAGTTATGAGTAATCAAATACTAAAAATAATGTTTCTAGTATTAATTTTATCACTATTCACTAAAAGTACCAGTTTCGCTAGCAATATATATTATAACGAAATAGGTACATCAAAGGAGACATTGGAAGAAGTAACAGAAAAATTTGTAAAAAAGGTATCCGCTCATGGAGAGTTTAGAGTTTGGGCTGAAGGAGATATAGGAAAAGTTCGAAATCTTTATAATGACGAAGGTGAAATTAGTGCCTTTTTAATTACTGTAGAAAACAAAAGTGATATAATAGGATATATATTGATTGAGCCAAAAAAATTAAATATAATTGAATATTCATTAGGACAATCTCCCTATGATAGTTATCTAGATAGTTATATTTCAATGAGTACTTATATCAAAAATAAAGACGATATTGTGTTACAGTATGATGGTCCTTCAAGATATGGCATTCGAGTAGATAATGATATAATTGCGTTTACCCAAGATGAAACTGTAAATATATCTATTAACACTAGAGAAGATGTCGACAAATTAATGGTAGAAAAGAAGATTGAAATTTATAATGATGAAGTTTCAATTAATTCACTACCAACTGTATTTAAGGTATTAAACGGAGTAGGTGATGCACATTGGCTTAGAGCATGTGGACCAACTGCTGGTTCCAACATAGTAGTTTTCTGGTCAAATCTAGGATATACAAAATTAACAGCTGGTAAGACAATTCCACAAATTATAGATCAACTATACTCTGACATGAGGTCGATTGGTCAAGCTACTTTACCAATATACTATAGGGATGGGCTTTGCACCTATTTAAACAGATGGTATCCTAATCAATTTAGAACTGTAAGTTTAACCAGTAACCTAACTTACAATATTGTTAAAGCCGAAATAGATGATAATAGACCTGGAACTATTCTATATTGGGGGCATCCAAATTACGGCGAGCACTATGTTACACTTGTTGGATATCAATATGAAATTGATGGAAGTGATAAATATTATATTATACATGATACACATACTAATGGTAGGACTTACAGGCTGTTTGACAATGATAAAGTTTACATCTCTGAATATTCATCTATTAAGAAACGCTAATTTAGAGTACTTTCAAATTAGAAAATGATGAAAGAGGGATTAAATAATGGTAAAGAATAAAAAAATAATGCTGGGGATTGTATTATCGATTATTTTATATGCATTCGTAAGTGGACTTATTAAGAAAGCTATAATATATACGAATGTTAAGTATAAAGAAAATATAACTGACATAGAACTTATTGAGGATTCTTTACGTGGGAAGCCATTGACTTTAGTCATTGGTAGAAATAGTGAAGGGGAGCGTATTGCAATTTGGATGAATTTAAGACATAGATATTTCAACCCTATTATAGAAGGAAGAGTAAATCTACAAAATACAATTACGAGTGAAATGGCCAAACAAATTGTGATAAATAACAAGCTTATAGATGACATTCATTATATTCAATTAGATTATTATAGTAATCCCAATCCCCCTTTAGTTAAAGGCGCGTATTGGTCTTTAAGGGATGAGGATTTTTTAGTTGCATATGTTGATATTCATTCAGGAGAACATTATTTATATAATGAAAAAATGGCAAAATATATTAATAAATCGTATGATTAATTATCAAGGTTTATTACAATTATCTAGGATTATAAAATAGGATATTACCTATTGGACATGCAAAGCAAATATTGCAGTGGGACGTTTTATGTACTAAATATGGTTATATGTAGAAGAATAAACATACACCAAGGGGTTAATATATATCCAAGACATCTTTATTGACCTCTCAAGGCACGTTGAGACGTGCGTACTTTTGTCCCACAAGAAATCACAAGCATCTTCACCGTCT
>CAZAGS010000173.1:0-3167 GCA_964484955.1 uncultured Tissierellaceae bacterium | reverse complement strand
GGTGATAAGTTGCAGGCTAAAGAATTTGAAGAAATATATCAATTGTATTTTTCTGATGTGTATTATTTTGTATTGAGTTTATCCAAGAATCCACATATAGCAGAGGATATTACATCTGAAACATTTTTAAAAGCTATGAAAGGTATTGATAAATTTAGAGGCGATTCTTCTTTAAAATCATGGCTATTTCAGATTGGGAAGAACGAATATTTTTCATTTCTTAGAAAAAATAATAACCTAGATCTTATAGATGATTTAGAAATGCTCAATGAAAGTAATAATACACTAGAAAAACATATTATATCTAAGAATCAAATTGAAGAGATTAATGAGATAATCCAGTCATTGGATGAACCCTATAGTGAGGTATTTATTCTAAGACATTATGGAGAATTTAGTTTTAAAGAAATAGGAAAGATCTTTGGAAAGACAGATAATTGGGCTTGTGTGACTTATCACAGATCTAGAATGAAATTGCAAAGGGAATTGGAGGGGGAAATATGAAAATTACTTGTAATACATTTGGAGATATGTTGCCATTGGTGGTAGAAGACTTGGCCAGTGAAGACACTATAAAACTAGTTCATGATCATATTAAGGATTGCCCAAAATGTAAAGCTGAATATGAAGAGGTAATTTCGTCAAAGCTAGATCTGCCTAATAGACAAGAGTTAGACACTATACCTTTAAAAAGTGTAAATAGAAAACTTAAAAATAGGAATATTTATACGGGAATTTTAACAGCTTTTATAATTTCCTTAATATTATTTATAGGCTTTGATAAAGTTACAAAACCTATATCTATGTCTTATGGCAAAGCAGTTGAAAGTATTTCCCAACAAGATGACCTGATTATTGTTAATTTTAAAGAAGAAGTAACTGATTATGAAATAGTAAATTATACAGGCAATGAATATGAATTAATGGCTTGGAAAACTGCCTTAGCTAGTATGTGGAAAAGAGATGAGAAAAAATCTGCTGTTATTAATCCTAATGGGGAAAAGGTAAATAGGATATATTACATCAGTCAAGGGGATGAGCTAGATAGATTAATCTATGGGAAAAGTGAAACAGAAAATGGGGGACAATTAACATTACCAAGATTAGCAATGAATTATTACTCTTTGTTAGCAGGTGTTATATTTGTCTTATCCTTGCTTGCAACTCTAATATTTAAAAAGAAAGAAATCATAAGGAGAATGATATTACCTATAATGCTGTTAGCTTTATCCTATGTATTAGGTCATATTGTTATATTAGGCTTAAATGGTACAACACATCATATATTAAGAGATTTATACTTTGTGGGTATTAGCTCCATATTGTTCTTTATAATATTTATATTATTGATATATAAAGATAATTTTATAAAGTTGAATTTAGTGGATAAATAATTTATTCCATGTATAATTAGTTTAAATAACGATTTAGGACGGTGAAACCATGTCAAATCCAATTTTAAGCGGCATAGATCATATTATGTTTGATATAAAAAAAGCAGCTGAAAATTTATCAAAAGCAATTAAGATAAAGACTATTTCTTATGCGGACTATGAAAGGGTAGATTATAAATTATATGAAGAGTTTTTAGCTTTTCTTGACAATACTTACCCTAATATTAATAAAGTGTGTAAGAAAGAAATGATTAATGATTATTGTCCTGTTTATATATGGGAAAGTGAAAGCAGGGGCAATAAACCTATCTTATTATTAGGTCATTATGATGTAGTTCCTGCAGACCAATCAAAAAATTCACCTTGGGAAGAGGGGCCATTTTCTGGGGCTATTAAAGATGATTTTATTTGGGGTAGAGGAACTTTAGATGATAAAAATCAAGTTATAGCGGTTATGGAAGCTATTGAACATATGATAATTAAAGGGATTAAACTTGATAGAGATGTGTATATGGTATTTGGTTTTGACGAGGAAGTTGGTGGTAGGCAAGGTGCCGAAAAGGCTGCAGAAGTTTTTAAAGAGAGAAATCTCCAATTTGAATGTGTAATTGATGAAGGTGGGGCTATTATTACTGATATGTTAGATGGATTGACAGCACCTTTGGCTTTAATAGGTACTGCAGAAAAAGGATCCAATAACATTAAAATAAGTGTAAGTGGAAAAGATGGTCATTCATCTATGCCACCTACTAATACTGCAGTTGGTACACTGGCTAAACTGATTACAAATGTAGAGAAAAACCCTATGCCAGCTAGGTTAATTACCCCTGTTAGGGATATGTTTAAAACTATGGCTCCTTATGTGCCAGGAACAAGCTTTATCTTAAAAAATGCTGACAAATTATTTCCACTAATTAATCCAATTCTTGCAAAGGAAAGCAATACTAATTCACTAATTAGAACAACTATTGCATTTACCATGATTGAAGGAAGTCAAGCTGCCAATGTTTTGCCTAAAACAGCTTCTGCAGTGGCTAATATAAGGGTCTTGCAAGGAGATACTTTAGATTCTGCAATTGATCATATTAGAAAAGTAAACCCTAATATTGACTTTGAGGTTGAAAAGTTATTGGTTGAGGAGGCATCAGAAATATCTAATATTGAAGCAGAGTCTTATAAATTATTAAGTCAGACTATAAACAAAATATATCCAGATGCAGTAGTTCTGCCATATTTAATGGTAGGAGGTACAGATTCTAGGAAATACTACCTATTGTGTGAGAATATTTATAGGTTTTCAGCAGTAATTTTGGAACAAGCTGATTTGGATACTATCCATTCTCATAATGAAAAGATATCTTTTGAGAACTTTTCCAATATGATTAGGTTTTATATGGAATTTCTTTCTCTATACTCAGGCTAATTAGTAGCAATTATAGGCCTTATGCATATTATGAAGTGTGGGACATAAACCTACGACGAATAATATGAGGAGGAGTTACTAATGTCTGAAGAGATAATGTATGAAGGAAGAGATATTGAAGTACAATTACGGAGGTATGTTGGTGAAACAGTAACTATATTTACAACAAGCGGTGGTCTATCAGGTAGCGGATTTACTGGTGTTTTATTATCTGTGAATAGACACTTTGTTAAAATAATTACTCAACATGGATCAGCTCCAACTAGCCCATTTGGCAATTATAGAGGCGGATACGATCAGTATAATGAGAGAGGATTTAGTGAAAGAGGATTTAACGAAAGAGGATTTAA
>CAZAGS010000172.1:0-3224 GCA_964484955.1 uncultured Tissierellaceae bacterium | reverse complement strand
GGCACCATATTTATAATAATTAAAAACATTAATATAAAACTCATAGATTTTCTCATTTAACTAAACTCCCCCTTGCTAATTTGTCATTTAATTCAATATCTGTAATACTTCCATCTCGCATATATACAATTCTATCTGCATAGCTAGAGATTTCTGTATCGTGGGTAACTATAATAAGTGTTTGCTTAGCTTGATTAGCCATGCCCGTAATAAGATCCATAACTTCAAAGGTAGTTTTAGTATCTAAGTTTCCCGTAGGCTCATCTGCAAATACGATTTTAGGATTGCTAACAAAGGCCCTAGCTATACTAACTCTTTGCTGCTGACCACCACTCATCTCAGATGGCTTATGATGGAGTCTGTTACCTAGACCTACATTGGTTAGCATATCCTTTGCCATCTTGTTTCTTTTAGCCCTAGGAACTCCTTTAAAAGTTAATCCTAGACTGACATTTTCCATTGCTGATAGTGTAGAAATTAAATTATAGGATTGAAAAACAAAACCAATATTTAGTTGGCGAAATTTAGCCAAATCTTTTTCACTCATCTTCTCCAGATGGTGTTTATCAATTATTATTTCTCCTCGAGTAGGTTTTTCAAGACCGGCCATCATATTTAGTAATGTTGACTTGCCTGATCCAGATGTACCTAAAAGACAAATAGTCTCCTCTCGGCCTATAGTTAGATCTATATTATCTAGAGCTATAATCTTTTCATCACCCATTCTATAAATCTTCCGTAAATTTTTTAATACTATTAAGTCCTCCAAAAAACAATCCACCTCCTAGTGGTTTATATAAGTTCATTTTATCATAAAACTATTAATAAAATGCTTACAATATGATTACAATTTAACAAAGCAAATAAAAAAAGAAGATATCCTTAGGATATCCCCTTCCTCAACTACCTTCTTAATATCTTTTCTACTCTTGGAACTCTTAATATATGGGCAGATGGCATATGTGAGCCTAATAGTGGCATAAGATAATATTTAAAGGCATCTGTAACATTATTTCCTGCCTGATTAATATATTCATCAGGCATGGACTTAGTCAATCTGGCTACATCTTCAAGCTTTGATAGTCTATAATCTACAGAGTACATACCAGTTCTGTGGATGGTAACTGCTCCATCAACATTATTCCACAAGGCAAATTGTGCTGCCTTTTCTCCTACTTCTCGAGCTTCTTGTTGATCTACATCGGATACGCAACCTATAAAGGATCTTTGTAAATAACCAAAGGTATCACTTCTAACTCGACTAAGCTTTAAATGTTTTTTAACATAGCTTGCAAGTAAATCCCCCAAAGCTCCAGTTCCCGATAATTGTATATTACCATGACTGTCTCTTTCTATTATATTGGTCAATTTTGTGATTATAGGAATTCCATGTTCATCAACTATTCCTTCTGAAACAGCAACTATACATTTACCATATTTATCATAGACCTTTTTCACATCTGATAAGAAATTGTCTAGTATAAATGGCCTTTCAGGTAAATAAATTAAATGAGGACCATCTGATGGATATTTTTGAGCAATGGAAGCAGCAGCTGTTAAAAATCCTGCATTTCTTCCCATTACTACACCTATATAAACCCCTGGTAGTGCATTGACATCTAAATTTACTCCTATAAAGGCTTGGGCAACGAATTTGGCTGCAGACCCATATCCAGGACAATGATCATTTACTAAAAGGTCATTGTCTATAGTTTTAGGGATATGTATGGCCCTTAAATCATAGCCAGAATCAAAAGCATTTTGATTTACAATTCTTACTGTATCAGCAGAATCATTCCCACCTATATAAAAGAAATATCTAATATCATGGGCTTTCATTACATTGAACATTTCTAGACAGTACTTATCATCTGGCTTATCTCTAGTTGAATATAGGGCAGATGCTGGAGTAAGAGCTACCTGTTCTAAATTATGAGTTGTCTCCTGGGTCAAATCTACAAAATCTTCATTTATTATTCCAGAAACTCCATGGATAGCCCCATAAACTTTTGTTACCTGAGCAAATTTTCTGGATTCAAGTACTGCTCCAACAAGTGACTGATTTATAACAGCTGTTGGGCCTCCGCCCTGTGCAATTAATACCTTACCTACTAATTCCATAAAAAAACCCCCTTTAGCTATTACTTTAGTTCATTAACTCTATGATACCAATATTAAGATAATTATACAACTTTGTTCCAGTGGTTTAATGGATAATACTATGTTATAATTAAGACAAATAGAATTATAGGGGGTACTATTATATGGATAAAGTCATGATTAGATTGCGTATGGGTATGGGAGATGCACATTATGGTGGAAACCTAGTAGATGGTGCAAAAATGTTACAATTGTTTGGAGATGTGGCTACAGAACTATTAATTAGACAAGATGGTGATGAAGGACTTTTTGTTGCTTACGATAAAGTTGAGTTTACAGCTCCAGTTTATGCTGGAGATTTTATAGAAGCTGTAGGAGAAATTGTTAAACTAGGAAATACCTCAAGAAAAATGGTATTTGAAGCAAGAAAAGTAATCATCCCAAGAACCGACATTAGCCAATCAGCATGTGATGTATTAGATGAACCAATAGTTGTATGTAGAGCAGAAGGAACATGTATAGTACCGAAAGATAGGATGAGGAAATAAAAAGATAGTGAATAGTGAAGAGTGAATAGTGAATAACGAAAAGAGTAGATTCTCACACTGCCCTCATAATGACGAATACATATGTGACTGTCATCCTGAGATGGACAGGATAACTACTACTTTCGAAGGATCTCCTATTTTGACTTTGATTTTACCTATTCACTATTCACTATTACTTATTCACTGAATTTAAGAGGGGGGTTTTTTAATGGAAAAATTAATTATTACGGCTGCAATTAGTGGGGCGGAGGTTACTAAAGAGCATAATCCAAATATTCCTTATACTGTAGAGGAAATTGGTAGAGAAGCAGAGTCTGCTTATAAAGCAGGGGCAAGTATTATACATTTACACGTTAGAGAAGACGATGGAACACCTACTCAAGATAAAGCTAGATTTAAAGCTTGTATGGACGAAATCTTAAGGAGATGTCCAGATGTAATAATCCAACCATCAACTGGTGGAGCTGTTGGTATGACTGATGAGGAAAGATTACAACCAACTGAATTAAGTCCAGAAATGGCCACCTTAGATTGTGGTACTCTAAATTTTGGTGGAGATGAAGTTTTTACAAACAC
>CAZAGS010000171.1:0-3237 GCA_964484955.1 uncultured Tissierellaceae bacterium | reverse complement strand
ATTAGGAGGGAAAGAGAATGAAGGGTTTAGTTATCAAGGATTTATTAAATTTACGCAAGTATTTAAAAACTTTATTTTTATTCCTTATTTTATACAGTTTTATATCTTATAGTAATGGAAATACAGTATTGTTAATGCTTGTGGTTTCGCTACTTGCTACTATGATGGTAACAACTTCTATGACAGAAGATGAATCTGTTCAATGGAATAGATTTGCTTTAGCAACGCCTATTTCAAGGAAGACACTAGTAAATAGCAAATACTTATTATTAATTTTATTACTAATTTTAGGCATAATACCAGCCACTGGTTTAGCATATATTATTATGTATATTAAGGGTACTTTAAATTTAGAGGAAATAGGGTTAACTTCCTATGGTGCATTAGCAATTTCAATCTTATACATAGGAGTTTCTATACCTCTTATTTATAAATATGGTGTAGAAAAGATGAGATTTTTAACCTTTATAATGGTGGGAATACCTGTTGTAATAGGATTTATACTTGAAGCAGTATCAATAACTCTCCCAAATAGAGAACAACTTATGATATTGCT
This sequence comes from uncultured Tissierellaceae bacterium, assembly GCA_964484955.1. GTDB lineage: Bacteria > Bacillota > Clostridia > Tissierellales > Tissierellaceae > CAYZDC01. The sequence continues at coordinate 2,681 of CAZAGS010000171.1, read as the reverse complement.
AAAGGTATCACCAATATTATTAGTGTTGTTATTATTAGCTTCCAGTAAAATTTCTTATAATATATATAGAAAGAAGGATATATGATATTTGAAGGAGGAATAATACATGACAGTAGATAAAGTTTTCTTCTTACTTTTCTTTTTTGTCACTTTTATATATGCAATTTATGTCGGATTTGATTTGTTTAAACATAGAAATAAGATTAAAGAAACTGAAGCGACCATAATTAATGTTGAATTAGCACATTCACCAGGTTTACCACATATTAATGCGAAGCTAGCAACTTTTGTGTATTTTGTAGATAAGAAAAAATATATTTCTAAAAATAGTATAAAGATGAATTTATCTACAGAAATTGGTGATGTTAAAATGGTAAATTATTTTATAGACAATCCAAATATTTTATATAAAGTAAATATGGCTAATTTTTATATAGCTTCTATTACATCAATAATCTGTTTGCTAATTGGAATTTTTATTTAATATAATTTTAGGCGTGCTATGCACGTCTTTCTCTTATTATGCTATAATTAAAAAAGAGGTGATAATTATATGATGGAAACGGCTTTAGTATTTGCTATACTATTTGGAATTATATTGGGAGTTCAGATTCATTATGTTTTATATTCTATATCTGTACTTTCGCTGATATTACTTTTACTTTATGATAGAAGAAGAAAAAAGAAAAATGCAGAACTTATTAAAAATGCGATAAAAGAACAATGGGGTAAGAAGGATACAGAGAAAAAAGATCCTTCACAAATTAACAAATTATATGAATATTTATTAGCAGAGAAAGAATCAGAGTTTTATATTGATAATATAACTTGGAGAGATTTAAATATGGATACTGTATTTGTCCAAATTGATCGTACAAAATCACTACCTGGTATGCAATTTCTATACAATATGTTAAGAAATCCCTTATTCAATAAAGATAAGATTAAAGATAGAAATCAAACCAGTGAATTATTATTAGAAAATGATGAATTAGCTAGAGAAATACAATATCCATTACATATTTTAGGGAAAAAGCAGGGTAAGAAAATTTTTGATTTCTTTTATAATGGATTAAATGTAAATACTAGTCCTTTGTGGTATCTTACTATTCTTTCCTATTTGCCATATCTTGTTATAGGATTATTTTTTATTAACCAGCAATATGCATTTATGTTTTTATTCTTTTCAATATCCCTTAATGCCTATTTCTACCAACATATCAAAAAGAAGATATATGCTGAAATAGATACATTTAAATACCTGGGAAGTCTTATTGAATGTGCTAAAGGCATTGTAAAGTTGGATTTAATGGGTATAAATTTAAAACAAGATGAACTAAATGACCTATTAGAGATTATAAAGAAAACAGGTAAAAACATTTCTAAAATAAACTTTAATGACGGATTTGAAATAATGCCTGATACGGAAATTATAATGCATTATTATAATATGATTTTCCTAAAAGAACCAAAGATATTCTATAAAGCAGTTAATTCAATTAATAAACACAAAGATGAATTTGAAAAGATGTATAAAATTATTGGTGAAATAGATGCACATATTTCTATAGCATCATATAAAAGTGGACTAAATTACTATACAGAACCTGAATTTATCCTTACAGGAGATAAGTTTTATTTAAATACAAAAGATATCTATCATCCCTTGTTAGAAGATCCTGTATCCTATTCAATTGAATTGAGGAACAAAGGGGCTTTAGTGACAGGTTCTAATGCTTCTGGTAAATCTACTTTTTTAAGAACCATAGGTATTAATACAATTTTTGCACAAACCATGGGGTTTGCATTAGCAACAGATTACAATTCAAGCTTTTTTAAATTATTAACCTCTATTGGTACGGTTGATAGTATTGTTGAAGGAGATAGTTATTTTATGGCTGAAGCAAAATCCCTTCTTAGGGTACTAAATGAATTAGATGCAAACCAGCCTGTATTATGTATTTTAGATGAAATCTTCCGAGGGACAAATACTGCAGAACGAATAAGTGCAGCAAGTGAATCACTAGACTATATGATTCATAAAAATTGTTGTGTAATTGCAGCTACTCATGACTTAGAATTGACTAATATGGTAGATAATAATTACAAGAATTATCATTTTAAAGAAACAATAGACCAGAATGATATTATATTTGATTATATATTACGAAATGGTCCATGTACTAGCCGTAATGGAATAGCTATATTAAAATACCTAGGTTATCCAAAGGAACTACATGAGGAGGCAGCAAGGAAAGCGGAAGCTTACTTAATAAAATAAGGATCAAAATAAAAAGAATAAGGGTTAAACCCTTATTCTTTTATAACTGGTCTATCTCTGTCTCTTTCCATTAAAAACTTTATACAATACAATCCTGCTAATCCTACTAAACCATATACAATCCTACTTAAAAGTGCATCTTGTCCTCCAAAGATTGTTGCCACTAGGTCAAATTTAAATAATGCAATAAGTCCCCAGTTTAAAGCTCCTATTATTACTAATACTAAGCTCAGTGTATCCATTACATTTCTCCTTTCAAATTTAAGATATATAGTAATTATTACTATAATTTTAGTATTACCTATTTTTAAAAAAATAAACATAATGCTTATAATATACCAATTTAAAAACGAAGAATAAAACAAAAATGATCAAAAGGGTCTGACCCTTTTGATCATTT
>CAZAGS010000170.1:0-3266 GCA_964484955.1 uncultured Tissierellaceae bacterium | reverse complement strand
GTTCTAAGTAAGGAAAGGCTTAGGTTAAATTCATCTATTATACCTTCATAGGTTTTATTCATTGATTTTGTAGCCAAATAAAATTTATCTCTGCCTAACTTTTCCAAAGCATAGCCTATTAATTCCTCACTAGCCATATAGCCTCTAGCAGTATCAATAAAATTCATACCTTGTTCATAAGCTTGTGTTAGTAATTCTAATACCTGGTCTTTATCCAGACGTTGAGCAGGTATTCCACCAAAACCTACCACACTTACTTCAAAGTTAGTCTTTCCCAGCATTCTTTTTTCCATCATAGTTTTCACTCCCCCTTAATCTATAACTTTAAATTTATTTAATATAATCCAAAAAGTACTTAGTCCCACTCCAGCAGATAAAAACAATAGGGCTAATTCTTCACCAAATGAATTATTTAAAATTGGTCCTAAATTATCTTTCACAAAAATGATCAGTAGAGCCATTAAGGAACCTGCAATTACAATTTTTAGTATACCTTTAGCTAGTTTCATATTTTCAAATAACTTTAACTTTCTATTTAAATCATATATTCCGATAAATGCAGTAATTAATACAGACAGACTAGTACCTAAGGCCAGCCCATTAGCTCCTATAAACTGGACCAAGATAATTGACAGTATAGCATTTAAAGGAAGAGCAATTAAGGATATTTTCATAGGAGTTACAGTATCGTGAATAGCATAGTAAATCCTAATAATTAAAAGAAGCAATCCCATACCAATCAAGCCTATTGCATACAACTTTAAAATATCTGCAGTTAAAATAGTAGAACTATGGGTAAATCCTCCTCTTTCATATACTAATTTTATTATTAATTCAGCTAATATAATAAATATAATACTTACAGGAATAGTTATTAAAGATATTATCTTAAATCCAAATCTAATATTTCCATTTAAATCGCTTTCTAATTTCTTATTAAAAGACTCCGTTAATACTGGAAAAATAGCTGATACTATTGCCAATACAAACAAACCCAGTATTAATTGTATAATATTATTTGCATAGTTTAAAAAACCAATAGTTCCAGATGGTAAGGAGGACCCTATGGCGTTATCTACAGCTGTATTTATTTCATTAATACCAATACCTATTGAAATAGGTACAAGAAAACCTATCAATCTTTGAAGGGTTCTACTTTTATAGTGATATTCAAATGAATACTTGTATCCGCCTTTTATCATAGCTCTAAAGGATACTACTAATTGGCCTATCATAGCTATTAGACCAGTTATCATAAGTCCTTCTAGGCCAAATTTATGAGAAAACAAGGATAAATATGCGATATAAATTAGATTGTTTACTACAGCACCCTTTGCACCAGCCTTAAATAAATGTTGAGACTGCAAGTAACCTGCACATATGGCTCGTATAAAATTAATACTTATGATAGGTAATCCTATTCGAAACAATCTTACAGTTTGTTGGAACTCCATTCCTTTAAAACCAGGCCCCATTAAGCTGATAATCAATGGGGCTCCAATAAAGCCTAAAACAATAAAGATAATAGATAGAAAAATTGAATTATTAATAGTATTATTAGTAAACTCTAGCCTTCCCTTCATACCATCCCTCTTGTCTACTTGCTGTAACACAGGTATTAAGGACACAGCCAAACCATCACCTATAACAGAGGTTAGTAGCAAGCTAGAAGAAAGGGCTAAAAAATAAATATCCGTATTATAGTTGCTCCCAATTTGGTAGGCTATGAGAATTCCTTTAATAAATATAAGTATTCTAGCAACTATACCAAAATAAACTATATCTGATGTTTGTTTTTTTATTAATTGAAATCGTCTCTTCAAGTCATTATCCTGCCTTTATCCATAGTTTAATAATAAATTCATTATATCATATACAATTCATATTATAAACTATCCCTTTGAATATCCATTCCTAGCCTTTTTAATGCTCGAGTTTTAGTATTAACCACAGTTCTATAACTTATTTCTAGATATTTTGCTATATCAGCTATAGACAATCCTTCTAGATAAAACATGACTATTACTTGCTTTTGCCTGGCACCTAATAAGGATAATGATTTTGTTAGGGTTTGATCTCTTTCGCTTAATAAAAAGAGTTCCATAGGTCCTAAATCCTTTGATTCTAATAGGTCTACCATTTCCCCTTCCTTATCTTCCCCAAGTGGACTATTAAGTGAAATCATAGTTTTGTTTCTATGGTTTTGTAGATAATTATATTTTAGCATAGTTTTAACATAGCCTAAAAAGTATACCCCTTTAGACGGATCAAAGTTTTCTATGCAATCTAATACAACCACATAACCATCCTGAATTAGATCTTCATAATCTCTAAAGTTAGGATAGTATTTGTTAATACTAGAAATTATCAGGGGTCTTAATTTAATTAATAATTCATTTTTTGAATTTACATCTCCATTTCTTGATCCTTCTAATAACTCATCAATAATCTTATACATTTTATCTTCTCCAAGAGAAGGCTGCCTTCTGTTATTCCTAGGTAAGATAAATATAATAGATTTAAGTTGATAAATACAAAGTCTAATTGGAACAAAGCCCTAGCCCAATTAGACCTATTCTAACCTTTCTCTTATCTCCAACATCTTTAAATATAATAATGCTATATCAGCTTTTGTTGCAGGAGTATTTTCTTCATCATAGAGATTTAAAGTTTCTTTTGAACTATTTATTTTATTATCTTTAATTAATTTTCTTACTATTTCACCATTATTTATATACTTTTTTACTGTATGAATACTCATTAATGCTTCCAGTTCTTGATCATCTGCTAGGTAAATAATAGTATTCTTGCCCTTTGACTTTATCTTTTTAATACTATTAATATTAAAGTAACCATGGGCCCCATCATGCCTACCTATAGGGATTCTAGTTTTAAATTGTATAAATATATTATCCTTATTAAATGGAATTGGTGGACGATACTTAGATGATAGAAGACTTCCATAAGTCCTGTTGCATGACTTTAAATCTAAATAATAATATTCACATAAGTTTTTTATAACTGTTTTAATAGTTAAATTTAATTCTACTAGCCCTTGCCCTGTATAAGCTAGAGTACAATTTCCCTTATCCTTTATGTAGACAGGTAATAATGCCATAATATCTTTTGAAACTATGTTTTCCATCTCATAATCCACCCCCATTAATGTTCACTTTAGCCTAATGTTATCAGAACATATGTTCGGTGTCAAGAGTATAAAAATTACATTAATAATTCACAATCCACGATTCACAATGCACAATTAA
>CAZAGS010000169.1:0-3276 GCA_964484955.1 uncultured Tissierellaceae bacterium | reverse complement strand
GATGAAAAGAATCTGATTAAAAAAGGAAGAAATGCAAAATCTAACACATCTCCTAAAAATGCTGATATAATAGACTATAAATATGCTACAGGATTTGAATGCCTTTTTGGATATTTGTATTTAATGAATCAAGATGCTAGAATTGAAGAACTTTTTGACCAGTTAATAAAAATAGATAAAGAATAAAGGGGATGAAGATTTGAATGTAGAACTTTTAAGATATACGACCGATGGTGAAAAGCTAATTGCTTCAGCGGCAAAATTATGTTATTCACCAGTAGGAATTAAAGAAATTGAAGATAATTTAGAAGAGGACAAGATAAGCAGTTTCTTATCATTATTAATGGACCTAAATCATGAAAGTCCTATAGAACACTTAACATTTACTTTTGGTGTAGAAGGTGTATCCCGTACTTTGACCCACCAATTAGTTAGACATAGAATTGCAAGTTACTCACAACAGTCACAAAGATATGTAAAGCTAGATCAGTTTGAGTACATAGTTCCGCCAGCTATTGAAAATAATAAGAAAGCAAAAGAAATCTTTATTAAAGCAATGGAACAAGACCAAGAAAGCTATGATGAGATTTCAAAATTACTTTTCAATGAACACTATGACAGATATATAAAGCAAGGATTAAAAGAAAAGCAGGCTGGATCAAAGGCAGAAAAAGAAGCTATAGAAGATGCAAGGTATATATTTCCAAATGCCTGTGAGACTAAGATAGTATTTACTATGAATGCTAGAACCCTTCTAAACTTCTTTAGACTAAGATGCTGCAACAGAGCCCAATGGGAAATCAGACAATTAGCAATAGAAATGCTAAGGCAAGTAAAAGCAGTATACCCAACAGTCTTCCAAAACGCTGGCCCAGGCTGCCTAAAAGGCCCATGCCCAGAGGGGAATATGACATGTGGGAAGATAGTAGAGGTTAGGGAAAGATTTAGGTAACAGATAATAGGTAACAGATAACAGGTAGGGAACGACGCCCTTGTCGGTCCTAAGGTTTTAATCTTTTACCTGTTCCCTATTCCTTGTTACCTGTTAGCTGAAAAGAAAGGAGTTTTAATATGGATGAATTATATGTTGTTGGTAGGAATCCTGTGTTGGAATTACTAAAAACTGATAAAGAAATAGACAAGTTGTATGTATTGAAGGGAGACCTTCAAGGCTCTATTAATAAGATTTTGGGAATTGCAAAAGATAGGAATATAATAGTGCAATTAGTTGATAGAAATAAATTAGATTCTATGAGTGATGGAAATGCCCATCAAGGTGTAGTTGCCTTAGTAACTGGATATGAATACTCTACAGTAGATGATATATTACAAAAGGCAAAAGATTTAAATGAACCACCTTTTGTTATAATTTTAGATGGAATAGAAGACACCCATAACCTTGGAGCAATAATTAGAACTGCAGAATGTGCAGGAGTGCATGGTGTTATTATTCCAAAGCGAAGGTCGGCTATTGTAAATCAAACAGTCTACAAGGCCTCTGCAGGTGCTGTTGAACATATGTTAATAGCCAATGTAACAAATATAGCTAATTGTATAGAGGATTTAAAAGATAAAGGACTTTGGATCTATGGTGCGGATATGGAAGGTCGAGATTACTATTATAATACTAAGCTAGATGGCGCAATTGGCCTGGTAATTGGAAATGAAGGTAAAGGTATATCCAGATTAGTAAAAGAAAAATGTGATGTTATAGTTAGAATTCCAATGCTTGGCAAAATATCTTCCCTAAATGCATCCAATGCAGCCGCCATATTAATATATGAAGTTGTAAGACAGGGTCATGAAAAAGAGAAATAAAGAACCGAAAGAGTATTTATTTGTAGACGGATATAATATTATAAATGATTGGGAAGTGCTTAAGAAAAAAGCGGCAATAAGCCTAGAAGAAAGTAGATTAGAACTATTGGATATATTATCTGAATACCACCATTATTCCGGTATAGAAATAATCGTGGTCTTTGATGCTTATTTAGTAAAGGGGAATAATGGTAACGTAGAAGATTTTAAAGGGATTAAAGTAATATACACTAAGGAAAATGAAACTGCAGACCATTATATAGAGAAGACTCTTGACGAAATTGGAAAGATTAGAAGGGTTAGAGTTGCTACATCTGACAAAATAGAGCAGCAGATTATATTGTCCAGGGGAGGCACTAGAATATCTGCTCGAGAATTAGAAGTAGAGATATATAATGAGTATAAGATGGTGAAAAGAAAAAGGAGATTGGAAATTCAAAAAAATAGACTTCACCTAGGAAGGCTTGATGATAAAACTTTAAAAAAATTACACAATTGGAAAAGACAGGGAGATTAGCTTGACTAAGCATAGTATTTTACTTATACTTTAAATAGAATCTTAACCGGGGGGGATACTAATTGGCACTTATACTATATGATAAGACTAATGGATTAGTATTTGAAGATAAAAGTGATGAGGAAATAGTAGAAATGGCTAATAATAATGACGATTTAGCCTTTGAGTTTTTGATTTGTAAATATAAAAACTTTGTTAGAGGAAAGGCTAGATCTTATTTTTTAGTAGGGGCAGACAGGGATGATATAGTTCAAGAGGGAATGATAGGTCTTTTTAAGGCTGTAAGAGATTATGATATTACAAAGCAAGCCTCATTTAGGTCCTTTGCAGAGATATGCATTACTAGACAAATTATTACTGCAATAAAATCAGCTACTAGGCAAAAGCATATACCTTTAAATTCTTATGTATCCTTAAATAAGCCTATGTTCGAAGAAGAAGCAGGGAGAACATTATTAGATATTATTGGGGAAGATAAAGTAACAGATCCTATGGAATTATTTATTTCTAGAGAAGACATAGACAAGGTTTATTTGACTATAGGTAAAGTACTTAGTGAATTAGAATTAAGCTCCTTAATGAGTTACTTAGATGGGAAATCTTACAATGAAATAGCATTAGAATTAAACAGGCATGAAAAAAGCATTGATAATGCATTACAAAGAGTAAAAAGGAAAATGGAAAAGTGCTTAGATGCCTATAAACTTTACTATTGACATTGATATGCAAAGGTAGTAGAATATTTAGCAGTAAGCCCACGTAGCTCAGGAGGTAGAGCACTTGCTTGGTAAGTAAGAGGTCACCGGTTCAAGTCCGGTCGTGGGCTCCATAAATAAATAAAATAGGAAATAGGGGTCTGGATTTTTTATTAAAAACTAAAAGATTAATAAGGAGGAAATGAAAAATGGGAAAAGCAAAATTTATAAGAAATAAACCACATG
>CAZAGS010000168.1:1806-3289 GCA_964484955.1 uncultured Tissierellaceae bacterium | reverse complement strand
TTTAGAATTATAAAACCACCACATACATATAGATTAATATACTATAACTTTGAGGTGGTTCTATGGAAAAAGATGGAATTGTTTATGGTTCAATTGTGATGATTTTTATCAATTTTATTATAAGAACAATAGGATTTATATATGGTGTGCTTTTATCAAAGCTTCTAGGTGCTGAAGCATTAGGCCATCTTCAGATAGCTAACTCTACACTGATGGCTTTCTTAGTACTAACCACATCAGGTATACCAACTTCTATTACCAAATTGGTGGCGGAGGAAAATTCCAAGAAGAATAAGCAATCAGTGGAAAGTATCTTTTATTCTACTGTAGCATTTAATCTTTTATTTTCAATTATACTCTCTATGATATTAATGTTCTTTGCAGAATTTATTTCCATAAGAGTATTTAAAAATAGTGATATGCTAATAGGGGTATATCTATTGGTTCCTGCCCTAATAATTATATCCATAAGTAATGTGATTCGTGCCTACTTTTATGGTATGAAAAATATGGTAACACCAAGCATTGCACAAGTCATTGAGCATATTACTAGATTTATAATAGTGGTAGGTATGCTATATTATTTTAAACCTAAAAGTCCTATTCATGGTGCCATTATTGCAATTGCAGGCATCAGTATTGGAGAATTCTTTGACCTTCTTTTTTCACTATCTAGTAAGAGAAGATTATATAAAAATAGGTATTCTCCTTCTAATGATAATACTTTTTCTCTTAGCTCTCTTTCTAAAGTACTAACTATTTCTATACCTCTGACTATTTCAGGTTTCTTTAATATAATACTTATGTTCTTAAATACCTTAATAATACCTGCTAGACTTATTTCTTCTGGTTATACTAATTCTGAATCTATTGCAATCTATGGAAGGATTATGGGTATGACTATGCCCCTTATTACTCTTCCCTTTATTGTAACATCAGCTTTAGTTATTAATATGATTACTAGTTTGTCTGAAAAAGTGGCTCTAAAAAAGCATGGAGAAATGAGAAGGGATATTGGACTTTCTATAAAAATTACCTTGTTGGTATCTATACCTTTAATGGTTCTCTTTGTGTCTCTTTCTAAACCAATAGCCATCTTTTTATATAGTGATGCTTTGGTGGCAGATTATATTCATATTATGGGTTATAGTACTGTCCTCTTTGCTCTTCACCATACCTTGTCAGGTATATTATATGGTTTAGGTAGGCAAACCATAGCTACTGTAAATAGATTGGCAGGTATGGTCCTGAGAGTAGTCTTGTTATATATTTTAATGGGTAATCCTAATATCGGTGTTAACGGGTTTTTTATTTCTTTCTTTGTAAGTAATTTGGTCATTATACTCTTTGATATTATAATTATGCGAACTGTAATTACCTTAAATTTAAATTATTTCGATATAATAGGCAAACCATTAATTGCATCTCTTTTTATGGTTGGATTCATTTATTTAAGTAGTTTTGATTTAAACAATCTTGCCAA
>CAZAGS010000168.1:0-1706 GCA_964484955.1 uncultured Tissierellaceae bacterium | reverse complement strand
GAGCTTATTATGTTTACATCTAGGCCTAAAATATTAGCGGCCAATATGTCTCCCATTTTAACCGGTGCATCTAATTCTATTTTATTTATTATCTCCATAACTTCAAATATCTTATCTTTTGGTATTTCTTTATCTGTTCTAACTGGGATTCTAGGAATAAGTCCGCCTCTTATTTTAACAGTAGAGGTTAGAAGTCTAGTTGGGTTGGATAATTCTTTAACGCCATAAATTTCTCCTCTTTTACAGGCAGCTCCATTTACAATATAGCCGGTTTCACTATTCTTATCTTCTACTATCTCCATATGGCAACCAACTGGACAAACAATACAAACCATGTCTCTTTTTTCCATCTTTATTCCTCCCCTCTTTCCACTTCAACTGTTAATTCTTTAGCATTTTTACCTTTTAATAATTTAGGATCTAACATTAATCTTTCCATTTCGCTTGGAATCATATATTTTTTCTTCATTTCTCTAATTATTTCACCGTCTAATTTTACTATAATTTTAGAATTCATATAAACATCCTTAACTCTCATGAAAAACTCTATTGGTTTATCTAATTCTTCAACTTTAATCTTTTGTGGAACAATATATCCTATTCCCTGTCCTGGCTTAGTAAGTATGTAGTTCCCACCTAGAGCTAATTCATTTTTAACATATTGAGCTGCACTTTTTCCAGCTCTTCTACTTTCATGTGTAACATAATCTACCACATCATGAACATGTAATACATTTCCACAAGCAAATACACCCTCTACTTCTGTCTCCATAGCTTCATTAACCACAGGGCCACCAGTACCCCTATCTAATCTAACTCCCATATTAATGGAAATTTCATTTTCTGGAATCAAGCCTACTGAGAATAGAACAGTATCACATTCATATATGGTTTCTGTTCCTGGAATAGCTCTTTTATTTTCATCTGTTTTAGCCACAACTACAGATTCAACTCTTTCTTTGCCATTGATTTTAATTATATTATGGTTAAGCATTAATGGAATATTATAATCTTCTAGACATTGGACAACATTTCTTCCTAGACCTGCTGCATAAGACCCTCTAGCTAATACTCCAATAACCTCTGCACCTTCAAGTACTAGCCTTCTAGCCATTATAAGTCCTATATCACCTGAACCCATAATAATAACCTTTTTACCCACCATATAGCCTTCCATATTAATAAGTCTTTGGGCTAGTCCTGCATTATAAACTCCTACAGCTCGTGTACCAGCTATATTTAAAGCTCCTCTAGTTCTTTCCCTACAACCCATTGCTAATACTACAGCCTTGGTCTGAATGCTTATAAGACCATCTATTGTGTTCATAGCTGTAACTATTTTATCTTCAGTAATATCTAGTACCATAGTATCTAATTTATATTCAATACCCATATCTTCTAACTCTTGAATAAATCTTTCTGCATATTCAGGCCCTGTTAACTCTTCCTTAAAAACATGAAGACCAAAACCATTATGAATACATTGTTGTAATATACCACCTAATTCTCTATCTCTTTCAATTACAAGTATACTATCTACACCATTTTTTTTAGCTTCTATAGCAGCTGCTAATCCGGCTGGTCCTCCACCTACTACAACTATATCGTAATTTAGCATCTTTTCATCTCCTAGCACTTTATTTGGTTTCTTCAATAGCAATATTTGAATTTGGACCATCTTTTACGATTTCTGTTAAATCTTTTCC
>CAZAGS010000167.1:0-3308 GCA_964484955.1 uncultured Tissierellaceae bacterium | reverse complement strand
GATGCTGTTATGGGACTGCACGTTGGTGGTATCTCTGATAATATTCCTACAGGTAATATAGGTGTGAGCTATGGAAGTCTAATGGCAGCAGCGGATATAGTATGGATTAAAGTTAAAGGCAAAGGTGCACATGGAGCATATCCAGAACTGTCAGTTGATCCAATTGTTATAGCTGCAGAATTAGTTATGAGCCTACAAACAATTATAAGTAGAGAAACTAAATCCACAGATCCTGCAGTACTTTCAATCTGCAAGATTCAAGGTGGAAGCAATCATAATATTATTCCGGATTATGTAGAATTACAAGGAACAGTAAGAACCTTAAATAATGAAACAAGAAATAAAATAGCAAAAAGAATAGAAGAAATAACAAAAGGTATAACCGAAGCCCATGGAGCTACCTATGAGTATCGCTATGACTTTAAATATCCTCCAGTAATTAATGACAGGGATTTTACAGTAAATTTTGTAGAATCAGCTAAAAAGATAATCCCAGAAGAAGAAATAACTGAGATTAAAGTTCCAATAATGGGCGGAGAGGATATGTCCTACTTTTTAGAAGAAGTTCCAGGAACCTTCTTCTTCTTAACTAATCTAAAAGAAGTAGATGGAGTATCTTATGGCCACCACAATTCAAAGTTTGATATAGATGAACGATTATTTTGGAAAGGATCATCATTACTAATTCAAGGGGCCTTGGACTTTTTAAATAAATAGGATACTGCAGTAAAAAGTTCTCTAAGTATATCCTAGAGAACTTTTTACAAGTTTCAAATAACCTCCACTCCATAAGACATATATACACCGATTTTCTCATAATTAAGTTTTTCATATACATATTCTCCAAGTGGTGATGCTTGAAGTATAACAATATCTTTACCTAGATCAAAACCAATATTTGTAGATGCTTTTGTTATGGCCTTGCCCAGCCCTTTAGATCTTTCTTCTGCTAAAGTTGCTACATAATATATACCTGCTGAATCTGGTGTAATGGATGTAAGTGCAGCAGCTACAGCTTTCCCTTTATCATTTAATATTAAAAATGACTTCACGTTCTCTGAAATAAGATTCTCTTTTGATGAGAACATTACATCAACTATCCTGTCTTCTTTCTCAAATGCACCCTTTATAACATCTTTTAAATCCTGTAGGTATTCTAAACTTTTAACTTCCTTAAGCTTAAAACCTATAGGTAAAGGAGCATCTTCGATTCTGGATTTTGTTACCATTACAGAAGAACCTGTCTTTCTCTTTGGTTCATATCCCTTTTCTATTAAATGTTTCTCTAGTCCATTGTCTATACCCTCTCTTATCCAAAATGAAAAACCATAACCTAAATCCTTAAAGAATTCCATAGCCTGAGTAAAAGTACTTTCGTAAGCATCATCATTAAAAGATAAGCATCCGTTTAAATGACCATCATTAGATGGAACACCTATTGTAAATAATAGAAAATCTTCAGTTTCAAATATCTTGCCTCCATCTATATTCAAAATTCTAAACTTTATAGTATCTCTTAAATTTCTATGTGCTATATCAAAATATGCATTATACAACTGCTGTTACCTCCTTAAATTATCAGATTAAATTAAAACATTTATCAATTATTATGATACCATAATATGGAGTTTTTATATAATTATTTAATTATAATTAAAAAATGTCACAAAATACATATGAAACCCGTCTATAGGGTGAAGGTGTCTTTATAAGACAAGATATTAAGGCAAATTATACAAAGAAAGAGGTGATGGGATGATTGATGTAGATGAATTTATTAAAGGAGATGAGAAGGAATTAGAAAAACTTATGTCTCAATTAACAAAACCTTTAATGAGATATTGCAGTAGTATTTTATTAAATTTTGCAGATGCGGAAGATGCAGTACAAACTACTTTTATTAAAGTATATAAAAAAAGACATACTTTGAAGAATCCAGAGGCTCTAAACTCCTTTATTTATCGGATAGCTTACTCTGTATGCATAGATATTATTCGATCTAGAAAACTATTTTATCCATTAAATGAAGAAGTAGAAAACATAAAGGAAATAGAAGATGAGTATTTTTCAGAAATACTACATGATGCTTTATTAAAACTATCTCCATTTGACAGAGCTTTAGTTTACAGTCGTATAGTAGAAGAGTATAGCTATAAAGAATTATCAGAAATACACAAAAGATCAGAAGTATCCTTAAGAAAGAGGTACGAAAGGGCAAGAAATAAGTTACAGAGTATATTAAGAAAGATGGATTTTAAAAAGGAGGGGGACTACAATGAACGAGAAGTTTATAAAGAAGGAATTTGAAAAGATGAAGTTTCCAGACATAGATGTTAAAGAAAATGTCTTAAACTCAATAAATAACAATAGTAGGGTCAGAAGAAAAATGAGGCCAAGAGCAGTACTAGTATTTGCATTAAGTATAATTATGATTACAGGCGTAGTATTTGCTGCATCAAGAATGATTAATGTGGCTATAGAAGAGCCAGCAGATGATGAAATTGCAAGATATAATATAAATTTAGATATAGAAGGTATAGATTTAGTAGAAGAAGTAAAAGAAGATTTATTAACCTTTGCATTAGATATAAATACTAATCTAGTAGGAGCAATAGGTGAAGAGTATATGAAGTTTGTTAATAGTTATAATCAGGCAGAAGAATATTTAGGAGTTAAATTACTTCAAAGTTCAATTTTAAATAACACTATAGAGCCAAGTTCTATACTGTATGAAAAAATTGATGGAGAAAAGGGTATCAATATCCAATCAAGTAGGGATAAAGAGGAAATTCTATCAGTTAATATATTCTCACAACATAGAATTCCTAATACTTCCGGAATAATAAGTCTAGGGATTTACCTAAGGACTCCAGAAGGCAAAGAATTATATGGTGATCGGCAATTACTAGTGGGGCATTTTGATTTTGAAGATGATAGCTTAAGAGAAGTCTTCACAGAAACCTATATGAGCAAAACTAGTGGAATTACAGCAGAAATAGTTCATATTGCAGAAACAGAAAGGTATGCTGCTTACTTTGCAAAGGACTCAATACTATATAGTCTTGATACCTCTTATGCAGGAGAAGGACTAGATCCGAAAGAATTGTTAATAGAAGTATTAGATTCTTTTAAATAATATAGATATAAAACATATTTAATTTAAGTAAATAATAAAATAAATAAATAGGATACTTCAACAAAAAGTTCTCTAGAATATTCTAGCGAACTTTTTGTTGCAGAAAATTCCTAAAGATCTTCACTACATAATACAAATACAAAACATGATAGAAGATTTATAGATAAGCTAG
>CAZAGS010000166.1:0-3322 GCA_964484955.1 uncultured Tissierellaceae bacterium | reverse complement strand
AAAACAGTGGGGACTGTCCCCACTGTTTTAGACTGCTATCAATCTTAAAAAGAAGAATGTTACAATCAATATTACAAACATAATTGGTGCATAGTATTTATATTCTTTATATAAATCCACAGTGTTAACCCCCATTAATTCTACAGTAAATGCTTGACATAGATGTAGGGGTGAAAAGTAATATCCCATAAAAGCGGATACATACGCAAAATAAATATAAATATATAATATATTATTGGACACATTTAATTGAGAAATCATTGGAAGTATTATAGCTAGAGCTGCTCCTATATTTCCAGTTATAAATCCAAAAAATAGTGATGTTGTAAAAAATATAAGAAGTGTATAGAGAATATTATTGTTGTTATTAAACATATTCATAAAGACTTCTAATAAACCATCCATATTTAATATGATCTCTTTTATTATCAAAATTGCTATCATAGTTAAAATCGTATGCCAGCTTATGGATTTAAAAAAGGTTTTAATAAAATCCACTTTGTTTCCTAAAAAATATACTATAACTACACTTACTAATAGTGTTATATAAAAAGGAAGACCAGTAGAAAGGCTTATTATTACTGGGATATATATAGGTGATGTTAGGATTCCTAAATTCATTAAATTGTGGCCGTAATTTTCCCTCTTAGTTTCAATATGAACTTTAACATTCTTTATAAATAATAAATATCCAGTAAGTATTATTAAAGATATGAATAAGATATTGAAAAGTATTACTTTATTAATACTCAAATTTGGGAAGCTAGATGCAACTATTAACAAGCCAGTTGAATAAGGCATAATAAACATTGCAATATGTCTGAATATAAGATTTATTGCTGCTCTTTTAGGCGGCGTAATCTTTAATTCTTCGCCTAAATTGTCGATAAAAGGAGCAGATAATAGTGCCCCACCTGGTACTACTAATAATCCAATAAAAGCTGGTATAATCATTAATATATTTTTCTTGTTCTTAATTACTTTTTCTAAAGTTTCAACAATTCTTTCAAGAACCTTGTAATGGCCCATTAGTCCGCCTAATATACTAACCATCATAACGGTAAGAATGGTTGAAAGAGAAGAAGAATGTAAAAACACATTAAGAACAGAATTTGTGGCATTTTTAATACCAATGTTTGAAAAAACAGCTAAAACAGTTGCGATTATTAAAAGGGTATAGCTTAATTTTACTTTTCTCTTAATTAAAATAGGAATTAATAAGAATGATATAATGACTACAAGTAATTGATACATTTAATTTGTCTCCTTTGAAATGTTTATTTGTCCTATCAAGTATAACATAAAATAGCAATATAAATATACTATGTAGATAACATAAAAGAATTCTCCCAAGATTATTGGGAGAATTTCAATCCTTTTTTTATATAAACATGGTTTTTATTTCTAAAAACTCTTCTAAGCCATATTTTCCACCTTCACGGCCTATGCCTGAATGCTTAAAACCACCAAATGGTGCTTTGTGAAGTTGTGACCCATTATTTATGACTATAGTTCCTGTTCTTATTTGTCTAGCTACTTCAAATGCTTTTTCTTCTGGTCCAAATACTCCACCGGATAGTCCATATACACTATCATTTGCTATCTCTATTGCCTCTTCTACAGTATCGTAGGGAATAACACATAGGACAGGACCAAATATTTCATTTTGTGCAATTTCCATATCATTAGCTACATCTGTAAATACAGTTGGGCCTATGAAGTATCCCTTTGATTCTTTAGGAACTTCTCCTAATAATAATCTTGCGCCTTCTTCAATACCCTTATTTATATAATAACTTACCTTATCAAATTGCTTCTTAGAAGATACAGGTCCAATTACTCTATCGGCATCGGCAGGATCTCCAAATTTATAATCCTTAGTCATTTCTAATATTAAATTTTCAATTTCTTCTTTTTCATCCCTAGGAACTAATAGTCTACTATAAGCACTACAAGATTGTCCTGTATTGAGATATACCTTATCTAAAGTTTTCATTAAAGCCAACCTATGATCCGCATCTTTTAATACAATTGCTGCAGACTTACCACCTAGTTCTAATGATATTCTCTTTACGTCTTCTGCTGCTAATTTTGAAACTTCTATACCACCCTTTGTGGAACCAGTAAATGTTACCATATCAATATCTTTATGTCTTGCTAATAAATTACCTACCTCAGATCCTCTTCCAGACACAAGATTGAAAACTCCCTTAGGAAAATTCGCACGATCGATTGCTTCAGTTAAAAGAAAGGCAATCAGTGGTGTCTTTTGACTTGGCTTTAATACTATAGTATTACCAGCAAGCAGTACTGGAGTTAATTTTTTAATAATTTGCCCTAGTGGATAATTCCATGGTGTTAAGGCGGCAATTACTCCTACAGGCTCTTTAAATATTATATAATCCTCGTGTTTTTCTTGGAATTTATAATCGCCAATAATATTTAGATGATTTTGTATATCATCTAGATAAGGCAGCACATGAGAATTCTTGGCAAAGTTAATTCCGCAACCTAATTCCTTTACTATGGTTTCTGCCATAATATCTACTTTTGATTTTAATTCATTTAGCAAATTGTTTATTAATCGGATTCTCTCATCCAAAGAGGAAAATTGCCAAGTTTTAAAGGCTTCTTTTGCAGCTGCTACAGCAAGATTTACATCCACCTCATCAGCAGCAGGAACACTACCAATAATCTGTTTGTTTGCAGGATTTTCTACTTGGATTAGCTCTTTACTATGTGGCTTGACCCATTGTCCATTAATATATAATTTATCAAAATTCATATAATTCCTCCTAAATATTTATAAAAACAAGGATAATCTAACATTTCAATTATTTACAATATTTGCGGCAAAATATAACAAAATGTTTAAAATTACTTCTATTTTTGGTGCCAGAGAACTAACTATTCATTTTTAAATTTACAGATTGTCAATTTTAGCTGCTAAAATAAAGTCATTTTCATGAAGTCCTTTTATTTTATGCGTCCATAATGTAATCTCTACTTTCCCCCAGGAAAGGCATATGTCTGGATGATGACCTTCGGCTTCAGCCAAGTCTCCAACCTTGTTGGTGAATTCTAAAGCTTCTTTAAAATCTTTGAATTTGAATGTTCTTTCAATTTGTATATCATCTATTACATCCCAATTTTTGTCTAAAGCTTTTAATAAGTCTTGTATCTCATCTGCATTTAATGGAATGGCACCAATACTACATGGAACGCATTTCTTCGACCTTAAATCCTTCATTATAACACCTCCACTATTTAAACATATCTTATATATGCTTATACCCTAATATGATTTTTATAAAAAGCTTTT
>CAZAGS010000165.1:0-3330 GCA_964484955.1 uncultured Tissierellaceae bacterium | reverse complement strand
ACTTGATCTTTATTCAATGTAAATTCACTAGGATCATTTCCCAGCTTTCCTCCTGTATTTTCTGATATCCATTCGCTAATTTTTACAGAGCTATTCTTGTCCTGAAAATTTAAAGAAAAAGAATGGGCATAATAATCTTCTGCTAATGTTTTCAATTTATTTTCATTGAAGGCTACATCCTTATTTAACCACAGCGAATTCGCGAAAGTTAATCTTCCTATTTCATTATGGAAATACAATTGACGAAATAACTTCCCTGTTTCACTTCTAATCATATCTATATCTTGCATATTTAAAGCATTTATAATTTGTTCTTGAGTCTTTCCTCCTGCTGTATCAGCAACCATTGCAAGTGCCATATACAAACTCATTGGCGAAAACAAACTATTTGTTGCCCTATCTGTATCTCTGAGAACTTGGGAAGATGTATCAACTGAAAATTTATTTAAGTGGTCAATAATGAATTTTAACAGAGCATAGACACCACATATTTTTAATGGTTATGTTCTCATGAACAGAAAAGCATTTAACTTATAACATTTAAACTCTGACTATTGATTCTAAATTTAAATAAGTATTTCTTCTTCTAAGTGGTGCAGGAATATCAATCTGTCTCTCTTAATTTCTTCAACTTTTTATTAATTGTTGTGGCTGTAGAAATATCTCCTTGATATACGATAAATTTTACAACTCCATAAACTATTATAATTTCAATAGCAAAAATAAAGTATTCTACAAACTCTGTTACAATACCAGTTATAACACCAAAAGTAAGCATTAGAGATAATACTAATATAAAATGGATTATTGACCTTAATCTTCTGCTACTTTCAGACAATTCTACCTTTGACCAAAACACAATACTTGGCAAGTTTCCTATTGCGGCAAAGGCCATAGCTAAAAGAACATAGTCCCTATTTATTGTATCTGGAGGAGTAAGAAAAACGCTGCCAATGATTAATACACCAAAAATAACAAAGTAGTCTCTTATAAATTCTTTTATCAAATCCAAATTCTTACCTCCCTATATTCCCAATTTAGTTTTTAGAACAGGTACATATTGCCGCGATACCAGTACCTTTTCACCGTTTTCCATAATGGCCTCAAACCTTCCACTTAGCATTATTTGATTTATGGAATATAACTCCATATAAAATACTATTGATAAATACAAAGAAGATATCGTATATAACTATGGTATTATTACCAGATGAAATATGCCCAATAGCAAATAAAATTGATGAAATTAGTATTGTATACCTAGTTGATAAAACTTTGTTTAACTGTTTTTGAAAAAAAGCACCCATGCAATTTCCTCTCCTAAGGCAAGAAAGGCTAGCTGCAATACCATTATTACAATTTTATCAAAAGATACAAAGCTCTCTGTTCTTGCAAGTACGTGACTTATATATTCTGGCAAAAATACTTTTGATATTGTTATGCTAAGAGCATCTAAAATTAAGGGTAGTAATACCCATGTCCAAATACCTTTGCCTTGTAAATTAGTTTTAATTGAATTCATATCAAAACCTGATTCTACATCAGATTGGTTTTCTATCTTTTTATTTATAAAGAAAAATACTGCTCCAATAATAACTGATACTCCAGCTACTTTTAACCCCATTAAATTTGAAAAAGATATAATACCCATTATAATCATTGCTATTAGAGATATTTTTTTTATATTTTTCATTACTTCCCTCCATTTTATATGCTTCAATAAACATAACTTCATTACTAATAACTTCGTTTGATCTCCAAGTTTTATAATCAATAAAATGTTTTCGGAAAGAATTCACTTTGACCCTTAAGATAACTGTTGAAAAATTCTAATACCAACTTATTCATAGTTTCTATACAATAGTACTTATCAACATTAGCCCTTGATGAGTCCCCAGAAATACCTGCTAATTGATTTGCCAACAAGGGTGAAAACAATGGCAAATCAGTATAGCTCATATGATTACTACCTCGAATGTAAACTTCAAAGGCATCTATTGAAATTGATGAAATGTATTTGTTTGGGTATACATATTCTGGCTTAGCAATTAGCTCATTAACAACATATTCAGAATAGAAATTTAGTATTGGTATAGGATAAGGTTCATTATTTATGACTATGTCTCCATTCCTGTCCATACTATACTCACCTAACATTGACCCGTCTAAGTTAATAACAGCACCTATGTCCTCTCTTTCTCGTCCGACTTGTGTACTCGCAGCTCCTCCAAGAGAATGCCCCATAAGACCTATTCTATTTTTATCTATAAGTGTATATTCTATAGATCTATTATTTTCAGTATTTTCAAGTATAGTGTTTAATATAAAATTGATATCTTCGGTCCTTAAATTCATCCAATTTTCGTATAGTTCAAGCTGCTCCTTTTCGCTGTAGATATCACTATTGGCATTAATGACTTCTTGCATAAATTTGCTGCTGCCAAGTATAAGGTTACCATCAACATCTATAGTTCCAGCAGCATGGTAGGGATGGTCTATAGAACATACCACATAACCGTTGCTGGCTAATTCCATAAACGTAGAGGTGTTACTTATCTTAACCCCAAATGCACCATGAGAAAAAACAATAAGAGGATGTTTTTCATTAGTTTTTTCCGGGAACCAAAACTGAACGGTTAACTTACGATTTTCCCCTGTATTAGTAAATGTTTCTACTCGGTCTGTGTCAATAAAGGTGTAGGTTGAAGTATTAACCTTATACTTTCCTGTCATTTCTGGTTGCTCATATTGAGGAAATACAATTGCAGGTATTGTAATAAAGGAAAAAATAATTATCATAAATATTCCTCTAATAATAACTCGCCAACTTTCGTATGGTTTCTTTCCGAAATTATTTGCAAATAATTTAGTCACACTAATCATGGCAAATATTAATAGAAAAGTCCCTAGTAAATACCATTGAAAGCCCCAATCAATTAGGTGGGTTAATGAGAACCCCATAAAAGTAATAAATATTGCTATCCTGACCCAGCTTTTAAGTTTGTTTTGATTATCTTTAGTTTTTATGCAATAGACTATGAAACTAAATTCAAAAATAAATACTAAAATAATTATAAATATACCCATGGCTAAAACCTTCTTTCTTATTTATATAGTAAGTATATTTATAAACATAGTGGATGTATATAGAGAATAGGTATGTTGTAAATTATTCGAGGTAAGTTGCAATAAGGAATTGGTAAACTGAAGTTATAATATTAAATAGGATAGTTCTTGTATTATTTCCTCTTATATTTTAAAGGGTCAAAAAAAGGTGTTTTTCACCGATTTTTGACCCAAAGTTCACCATAAAACTACTATATGTTGTGG
>CAZAGS010000164.1:0-3334 GCA_964484955.1 uncultured Tissierellaceae bacterium | reverse complement strand
AGAAATTATCTGCAAGATTAGAGAATACTGAAGTTTATTCAAATTTAAAAGTGAGGTTAAACAAGAATAGAAGTAGGGCAAAGAAAGAATTAAATGCAATAGAAAATAAAATAGAGAGTATAGCTAAATTTAAAGCCAATGCGTTAGAAAAATTTATATCAGAAGATATTACGAAAGCAGACTATGATTTAGTAACAAGCTCAAAAGATAATGAATTACATAGATTAATGCAGAGAAAGGATTCAGTATTGAAAGAATTTAGTGAGAAAATAGATGAAAACTTATTAAATAAGTTAAAATTAGAAGTAGATGAGAAGTTAGGATTTAACAACATTAACAGAGAAGTACTTAATAGATTTGTTGAAAAAATAGTTGTATCGAATGATGGCATAGTAAAAATTTACTATAAATTTAATGGTTCTGAAAAGATAATGAAAGAACTGATGGGGTAGGAAGAACACAAAGAGTCTTGGTAAAACAAGGCTCTTTTGATATAATGAGAATCAATTAATTGGTCAGTTATAGTTTTCTACATATAGCAGTCACCACATGTGGAGTGTGTTGTTTTGATAGAGAAGGAATAGGTTGAAATATCTGGGTTCAAGGGATTTTAGGTATATATGTAGGTGTGTTTTTGTTGGTTAAAGTTAGTATGTGGAAACATATTTAGACACCCGGGGGTGCTATTTGGCAGAAGAATATTATTAATCGAAAAATAAAACTATAAATAATAATCTTAAATTGGCTCTATTGATATCAATTTAATGTTATAATAATAAGTAATATATAGTGAACGGAGGAATAATGTATGGATGAAAAGATATTTAACCTGCTAGAGACAATGTATTCAGACTTAACGAATAAAATAGACAATATGGGCAAAGAATTAAAGGAATTAAAAGATAATTCAGCTACAAAACATGATTTAGTTAGACTTGAAGATAAAATGGATCACAATCACAAGGCATTATATGATGGATATAAACTTACTTATGAAAAGTTAGAAGTTCTTGAAGACAAGGTAAATGAAATTGATAAAAAAATAGAGAGACAAGATGTTGAAATTAGAGTTATTAAAAGTGTTAAATAAATAATATGAACATTTGTTAGGGGATGGAGGGCTTATGCCAACCATCCTCTCTTACAATCGTTTAACGGTGGTAGATAATGATCAAAGTTCCATAAGGGAGGGGCAATAAGTAGGGGGGGCATCTTTACGCAAAACCTCCCTATTTTGTATATTAATATCATCTTTCTGCCCCAACCCATATTGAATCTGTCAGCTTGCTTATAAAGCAATAGTTAATTTCCCCCATATATTTACTTTTTTGTGAATATATGGGGGAAATTATTTTATAATCTTGTGGCTATCTATTAGCCTTTAAAATACATAATAATATTAACTTTAAAAATAAACTATATTATACACCAACTTATATACACATGTCAACAGAAATTTGATTTTTCTGTAATTTTGTGTTATAATGGTAATAATGGTAATTTAAGATTTAATTTATTAAATAATATTATTTTATATATAGAGTATTTATAAATAAAATGGAGGGAATAGATGAATGAATTTAGTTAATGAAAAAGTATTGCATAAAACTTTCGGTAAAGGAAATGTGATTAACTACAATAAATCCTATATAAAGGTAAACTTTAAATCAGGTGAGAAAAGATTTGTTTTTCCGGATGCCTTTAGAAAATACATTGAATTCACTGATCAAGCAGCTACTAATTTAGTGAATAAAAAGTTAAAAATTGCAGAAAAGAAAAGAAAAGAAGAAGAAGAAAAAAGAAAGATACAAGCATTAGCAATAAAAAAGGCGAAGGCTTTAAAGAAGGAACAAGAATATATTTTGAAACAAAGAAAACGGATAAAAAGTGGTAAAGTTAATTCTGTGATACAGTCAGTCTTTTGGTGCCAGCCAGATGAAGAAGAAAAGGTTTTTTCAGATTGGAAAGTCTTTACTGGGACAGTTAAAAGTGGAAAGAGTAAAGGACAACCTAGAAGACTTGCTCGGATGAATAAAAATAGTGGATGTCTTTTAACTAAAAGAGAAGATACTATGGCTGAAGAAGATAGACAGATATTAGGAGTATTTATGGCAAATGAATCCTTTGACGGAAGATCATGTGAAGATGGCTATATTAGAGCGCATCCTGAATATAGGATTCAACTTTCAGAAGAAGAATCAGAAAAAATGCTATTTTGGAATTATTACGCTGACAAAGACTCATCTCATAAGACTATCTGGAATTCAGGAAGACAGCGTTATTTTGATAATATGTGGATGGCTCAAATTTTACGTGATATTATCAATGTAAAAAAGGACCCTAGAGAAAAAGAATATGCACAGAATTTCTTTGACTACTTCTGTAAAGTAAACTTTATAAGTCAAGCTGAACTACCAGAGGCTAATGGTGCATTAATACTCAATTAAAATCTAAATTTAAATCTAATTAAACATAAAAATCAGATGCCAATATTGGCATCTGATTTTTATGTTTAATTAAGGAGTCAATAGCTATAAACATTTTAAAATTAAATCAAATGTTAAGCATTTCCAATACGAATTCCTTCTTCTGAATAATAAAGCGATTTTGCGAATATGGTTTCATGTATAGTTGCTTTAACTGACCCAATTTTAACTGTTGTACCAGAATGTATAATACCCTTGCATATCACACGACCATAACCTTTTGATTTTATTGATTGTGTAATTTTTTCTAACTCTGACTCTCCATCTATAATTAGTTCTGTAATTTCATTATAACTAAAGAGCGCTTTTTCTAACATCAGTTTTTTTTCAAGGGTTAAACGGTTATTTGTCTCAAACTGTTGCAATAAAGAAATTAATGACTCTAAACTATCTTTCTTAGTCTTCAACAATGGAATCTCCTTTGTTAGCTGGTGTTGTCTTTTAATTGTAGAGGGGTCTGTTCCCAGTTCTAGATATGTTTTGACATTTGCATTAGAACCGATGATATTTGCTTCAATATTTTCACCAACCAAATACTTTCCACCTACAATTTTTGAAATAGGGTTGGTAGCATGTAGGTTTTTTCCACATCGGATGTCGCTATTCATAACATAGTCAGTTTTTATATCTCCTTTTACGAAAACCCTACAGTTTTCAATAAATTTACTTGTAAGATCGCCTTCACAGGTTAGATTTCCACCTATTACTCCACCACGCAAAATAATATCTCCTCCTGCAATGAGTGTCACTGCACTAAGTCCATTATGTATTTGAATATTGCCTGTAGCCTCAACAGTAAATCCTGGTAAAACTCCACCGCTTATAATTACATTTCCTGCAACCTTAAT
>CAZAGS010000163.1:0-3355 GCA_964484955.1 uncultured Tissierellaceae bacterium | reverse complement strand
ATTGTGAATTGTGAACTGTGATTTGTGAATTGCATTAGGAGGTTTTTTTATGGAAAGTATTTATATGGATAGAGAAAAGTTATCTCTTATTAAAGAG
The DNA here is from genome assembly GCA_964484955.1 of uncultured Tissierellaceae bacterium. Classification (GTDB taxonomy): domain Bacteria; phylum Bacillota; class Clostridia; order Tissierellales; family Tissierellaceae; genus CAYZDC01. Next base: position 3,258 of record CAZAGS010000163.1, on the reverse strand, counting down.
ATGATTGTAGAGTTAGGTGTTTCACTTTGACTTAGATAGTCTAAGAAATAGGGCTGCTGAAATAGAACAGCTTTCTTTTGCTGAAGGCTTTTGGGATGATGTGGAAAAGGCTCAAAAGTTGATGCAAGAAGGCAGCAGTTTGAATAATAAGATCAATGAATATGATGATTTAATCCTTGAAGTTGATGACTTAGAAACCTTAATTGAGCTAATCTTAGAAGAAGATGATTTTAAGGAATATGATGATATTAAAAAGTCCTTAGAAAAGTTATATAAAAAAGCAGATGCCTTTAAGTTGTCTACTCTTTTAAGCGGGGAATTTGATGAGAATAATGCTATTCTTTCTATTCATTCTGGTGCAGGAGGTTTAGAGGCACAGGACTGGGCTGAAATGCTTTTAAGAATGTATAGAAGATGGTCTGATGCTAGAGGATTTTCTGTAGAAACATTAGACTTACAAGCAGATACTGAAGGTGGGATTAAATCTGTAACTCTTTTAATTAAGGGATTTAACTGCTATGGTTATTTAAAATCTGAAAAAGGAGTACACCGATTAGTTAGAATATCTCCATTTGATAGTTCTGGAAAAAGGCATACTTCATTTGCAAGTATAGATGTTTTTCCAGAGCTAAAAGATGATGTAAATGTAGAAATCAATGAGAAAGACTTAAAAATTGACACTTATAGAGCCACTGGGTCTGGTGGACAACATGTAAACACAACTGACTCCGCCATAAGAATAACTCACATTCCAACAGGAGTAGTGGTTCAATGCCAATCAGAAAGATCCCAGCATAACAATAGAATAACAGCTATGAATATGCTTAAGGCAAAACTTATACAGTTGAAAGAAGAAGAAAAAAGAGATAAAATTGAAGATATACAAGGAAGTTACTCACAAATCGGATGGGGTTCACAAATTAGATCTTATGTTTTCCATCCCTATAGTATGGTAAAAGATCATAGAACTGATGCAGAGGTTGGAGACGTTTATAGAGTTATGGACGGAGACATAGATCTCTTTATCAATGAATATTTAAAACAGCAAGCTCTACATTAAAATTAAAGAGCTTGTTTTTTTTGAAAATAAAGAAGGAATATATTAGTTTATGTAGAATATAATAGATAAAGAGAGAAAGGTAGGTAATTATACGGTGGATATTTTAAAAGTACTAAATGAAGAATTTAAGTTAAATAAAGATCATATTAAAAATGCTGTAGATCTTTTAGATGAGGGCAATACTATTCCCTTTATCGCCAGGTATCGTAAAGAGGTAACAGGAGAAATGCAAGATTCTGTACTTCGAGATTTATTTAATAGGTTAACTTATCTTAGAAATCTAGAAAGTAAAAAAGAGGAAGTTATAAGACTTATAGATGAACAAGGAAAATTAACTGATGAATTAAAAAGTGAAATAACTAAGGCTATTACCCTACAAAGAGTAGATGATTTATATAGACCTTATAGACAGAAACGAAGAACCAGGGCTACAATAGCAAAAGAAAAAGGATTAGAAAAGCTAGCTGAAGTTATTATGGCTGGAGAAATTGATGAAAGTAGTTTTAAAGAGTTTGTTCTTACTTTTATTGATGAAGAAAAAGAAGTTAATAATGAAGAGGAAGCTTTAGCAGGTGCTATGGATATAATTGCTGAAATCATTTCTGATGACCCAGATTATAGGGCAGCTATAAAGAGGATATTATACAACAAGGGAGTTTTATCCACTGAAGCAGTTGATAAAGAAGAAAGCACGGTTTATGATATGTATTATGAATACAAAGAGAATATAAAGACAATTGCAAATCATAGAATTTTAGCTATTAACAGGGGAGAAAAAGATAAGAAACTTAAAATCAAGATAAACATAAATGATGATGAAATTTTGGATTTATTAAAAGGAAAAGTAATAGCAAATAGGGACTCATTCACCGCAAGTTATTTAGAATCAGCAATTGAAGATGGCTATAAAAGATTATTAATGCCTTCAATAGAAAGGGAAGTTAGAAATGATTTAACGGAAAAGGCTGAAGAAGAAGCTATTAAAGTATTTTCAATAAACTTAAAGCCATTATTATTACAACCACCTATAAAGGGAAAATCTGTAATGGCCATTGACCCAGGCTTTAGGACAGGATGTAAAGTTGCAGTAATGGATGATATTGGGCTTTTATTAGATTATGCTACTATTTACCCTACTGCACCTCAAAATAAAGTTGAGCAATCAAAAAAGAAATTATCTGAATTTATTAAGAAATATAATGTAAATATAATAGCTATTGGAAATGGTACAGCATCCCGTGAAACAGAAGTAATTGTAGCTGAAATGATCAAAGAATTAGAATTAGATGTAAGTTATATAATTGTAAGTGAGGCAGGAGCATCTATATATTCTGCATCAGAGGCTGGTATAAAAGAATTCCCTGACCTAGATGTAACTATTCGTGGGGCAGTTTCCATAGGAAGAAGGTTACAAGATCCACTGGCTGAGCTGGTAAAAATAGAACCAAGGCATATAGGAGTAGGTCAATATCAGCATGATTTAAATCAAGGTAAGTTAAATGAAGCACTAACAGGAGTTGTAGAAGATTGTGTTAACTCAGTTGGAGTAGACTTGAATACAGCAAGCTCCTCTCTATTTTCTTATGTGGCAGGAGTATCTGCAAAAGTGGCAAATAATCTGGTAACTCATAGAGAAGAAAAGGGAAAATTTAAAAGCAGAAAAGAATTACTAAAGGTAAAAGGATTAGGACCGAAAACCTTTGAGCAGTGCGCCGGATTTATGAGAATTGCAGATGGAGAAAATCCACTAGATAATACAGGGGTTCATCCTGAATCCTACGATATTGCTAACAGATTATTAGAAATAGGCTATAAAGATGTAGAAGAGGCAGAAATTATAAAAGAATTTGACATAGGTGATATTACTTTAAGAGATATTATAAAAGAATTAGAAAAACCAGGTAGAGACCCTAGAGACGAAATGCCAAAACCTATATTAAGGTCTGATGTTCTAAGTGTAGATGACTTGGTTGTGGATATGGTACTCAGAGGTACTGTAAGAAATGTAGTAGATTTTGGAGCCTTTGTAGATATTGGGGTAAAAGAGGATGGATTAGTTCATATATCACATCTTTCAAAGAAATTCGTGAAGCACCCTAAAGAAGTGGTAACAGTAGGAGATATAGTGGAGGTTAAAATACTAGATATAGATAAAGTAAAAGGCAGAATATCTCTAAGTATGAAGGAAGTCTAGGGGG
>CAZAGS010000162.1:0-3415 GCA_964484955.1 uncultured Tissierellaceae bacterium | reverse complement strand
TGTTTTCTACCATCATGTACTGCTATTGTATGACCAACCATTTCTGGGAATATTGTTGAACGACGTGACCATGTTTTAATTACTTTTTTTTCATTGGTTTTATTTAATTCAACCACTTTCTTTAGTAGATGATCGTCGATAAAGGGTCCTTTTTTTGTAGATCTACCCATAATTATTCCTCCTTCCATATAGTTAATTACTTAGTTCTTCTTCTCACTATATAATCATTAGATTTCTTATTTTTCTTTCTAGTTTTAATACCAAGTGCAGGTTTACCCCATGGAGTTACTGGTGACGGTTTACCTATACCAGTTTTACCTTCACCACCACCGTGTGGATGGTCTACCGGGTTCATTGCACTACCTCTAACATGTGGTCTGAAACCTTTATGTCTAGTTTTACCCGCTTTACCTATTGTAAGTAGTTCATGTGATATATTACCCACTTGACCAATAGTAGCACGACATTCAACATGTATAAGTCTAAACTCACCTGATGGAAGTTTTAATTGTGCAAATCTACCTTCTTTAGCCATAAGCTGTGCAACAGCACCAGCAGACCTTACTAATTGTCCACCTTTACCTGGCTTTAGTTCAATGTTATGCACATTAGTTCCCACTGGCATATCTTTTAATTTTAAGCAGTTACCTATTTTAATATCCGCATTTTCTCCAGATTCAATAATGTCGCCTACTTTTAATTTTGCCGGTGCAAGAATATATCTTTTTTCTCCATCAACATAATTAATTAATGCAATATTAGATGTTCTGTTTGGATCATATTCAATAGATGCAACCTTTCCAGGAATGCCATCTTTATTTCTTTTAAAGTCAATTATTCTATACTTTCTTTTTGCTCCACCACCTCTATGACGAATAGTAATTCGACCTTGAGAGTTTCTACCACCACTTCTTGTTAAACTAGTAAGTAGTGACTTTTCAGGCGTTGTTTTTGTTATTTCATCAAAAGATGAAACACTCATATGTCTCAACGCTGGTGAAGTTGGTTTGAATTTTCTTATGCTCATGATTTCCCTCCTTCTATAAAACTTTTATTACATACCCTCGAAGAATTCTATTTTCTTTGAGTCTGCTGCAAGCTTAACTATAGCTTTTTTCCAACTTGGCTTTCTACCTGAATGTGCTCCTTGAGTTTTCATTTTCCCAAGATAATTCATAGTATTTACCTTTTCAATCTTTATATCAAATATAGTTTCAAGTGCTTTTTTTACTTCTGATTTGTTGGCTCTTTTATCTACTTGAAAAGTATATTTACCGTATGCCATGTCATCCATACTTTTTTCAGTAATTATAGGCTTAATGATAATATCGTGCGGATTACGCATTATGCATACACCTCCTCAACTTTTCTTACTGCATCTTTAGTTATTATAAATGAATTATATTTTAAGATATCATAAACATTTATTGTATTAACTAAAGCAGTTTGTACATGCGGAATGTTTTGTGAAGATTTTATTACATTTATATTTTTCTCATCCATAACTATCAATGCTTTTTTATCAGCATTTAATCTTGCTAATAAATTTACCATATCTTTTGTTTTTGGAGAGTTGAAATCTAAACGATCTATAACAATTATTTCATTTTCTTGTACTTTTGATGTTAAAACAGATTTTAAAGCTAATCTTTTTACCTTCTTAGGTACTTTATAGCTATAATCTCTTGGTTTTGGTCCAAATGCAACTCCACCACCTACAAATACTGGTGAATTTGTGCTTCCTGCACGAGCTCTACCTGTTCCTTTTTGTTTCCAAGGTTTTCTACCTCCGCCTCTTACTTCAGCTCTTGTCTTAGTTGACTGAGTACCTTGTCTTTTATTAGCTAATTGGTTTTTAACTACTTCATAAACTACATGTTCGTTAATTTCTATACCAAATATACCTTCGCTTAGTTCTATTTGTTCTACTACTTCTCCTTGCATGTTGTAAACATTTACTTTAGGCATTTAACATCCTCCTTTCAGCCGTATTTATTACTTCATTATTGTTGTTGTTTTTAAGGTAACTAATCCTTTTTTAGGTCCTGGTATGGCACCTTTAATTAAGATTAAATTCTTATCAGCATCTACTCTAACTACTTCTAAGTTTTGTACTGTAACTCTTTCATTCCCCATTCTACCCATCATTTTATGGCCTTTGAATACTCTTCCTGGAGAAGTTGCAGCTGAAAGTCCACCTGGTCTTCTATTAAATTTGGAACCGTGAGATTGAGGACCCCTTGCAAAACCGTGTCTTTTAATAACACCTTGTGTTCCTTTACCTTTTGAAGTACCAGTAACATCAACCATATCACCTACTGCAAAAACGTCAGCCTTAAGTACTTGACCTATTTCATATGCATCAACGTTTTCTGTACGAAACTCTCTTACAAATTTCTTATATTCAACATTAGCCTTGTCAAAGTGACCTTTTAGTGGCTTAGTAGCTCTTTGTGATTTCAAATTTTCAAAACCTATTTGTATAGCATTGTAACCATCTTTTTCAACAGTTTTCTTTTGAACAACTACCAATGGTCCTGCTTCTACAACTGAAACAGGTACTACACTGCCATCTTCTTGAAATATTTGAGTCATTCCTATTTTTCTACCTAATATATTCTTCAATCGTTGCACCTCCTATTTTTTACAGCGGATTACCTAAGTAATCATATAAACTACCATATTATAACTTTATTTCAATATCTACTCCTGCAGGTAAATTCAACTTCATAAGTGAATCTACTGTTTTTTGATTTGGGTTAAGGATATCAATTAATCTCTTATGAGTTCTTTGTTCAAATTGCTCTCTAGAATCCTTATACTTGTGAACCGCTCTTAGTATTGTGATTATTTCTTTTTCTGTAGGCAATGGAACTGGACCTGATACATCAGCACCTGTTCTTTTTGCAGCTTCTACTATTCTTTGAGCTGATGAATCCAATAGTTCGTGATCATAAGCCTTTAACCTAATTCTAATTTTTTGCTTTTTGTTTGACATGTAATTCCCTCCTTCTATCGCATGCTATTTTTTATACATGCGACTTCGAATTGCCGATACACTCTTCCGGGTGTGTTGTAGTTTTTTTAAATTTAATTTTCATTTTTAAACTATCGGTAATTCAAGTCGCCCGATTTGAAACCGGACATTCTCAACAAAAATTTCCTGTTATAAACAGCCACCTTTTGTATCATCGCAATGTCATTTTTAAACACTACTACAGTTTACATCATATGACATAAAAACTCAAGCTTTTTCTTCAAAAAACTAGAGTTTTTTACATATTAATTTTATATCAATAATTGAAGAGGAAGTTGTACTTCCTCTTCAATTTATATAGAGTCAATTAACCTAATATCTTAGTTACAACTCCAGCTCCTACTGTTCTTCCACCTTCACGAATAGCAAATCTTAATC
>CAZAGS010000161.1:0-3439 GCA_964484955.1 uncultured Tissierellaceae bacterium | reverse complement strand
TATGATGATGGATCATATAGTGGTGGAAAAATAGATATATAATCCTAATTTAAGACGAAGGAGAGGTTTATATGAATGGGTTAGTTAAAAAAGTACCAGTAGCAATGGCCGGATTGATGCTAGCTTTAGCCGCGGCTGGAAACTTAGTACAGTCTTACGGAGAAATTTATAGGAATGTTTTTGGAATTTTATCTGCAATTGTATTGGTATTGTTATTAGCAAAGATGATTAAATATCCAAGTGTAGTTAAAGAAGAATTAAAAAATCCGGTAGTAGCTAGTGTTTTCCCTACATTGACTATGGGAATGATGTTATTAGCTACCTATATAAAACCATTATCAGCAAACTTTGCATTTGCAATGTGGATTGTTAGTATAGTAGGACATATAGGATTAATGGTCAAGTTTACTATAGATTACATATTAAAACTGGATATAAAAAAGGTGTTTCCAAGTTGGTTTATTGTATATGTAGGTATAGTTGTAGGAGCCGTTACAGCGCCAGCTTTTGAAATGCAAAGTCTAGGTAGGATTTTCTTTTGGCTAGGAATAATATCTTATTTCCTACTATTGCCAATAGTTCTTAAAAAGGTTAAACTAGGAACTATACCAGAACCAGCATTACCAACTTTAGCAATATTTGCTGCACCTGTTGCTCTTTGTCTGGCAGGATATATGAATTCATTTGCAAGTAAAAATATGCTTATTGTATGGGGACTAGTTATTTTATCACAGTTAAGCTATGTTTTTGTATTGTTACAGCTACCAAAGCTATTGAAATTAAAGTTCTACCCAAGTTTTTCTGGATTTACGTTCCCATTAGTTATATCTGCAATTTCAATAAAACTAACTAATGGATTTTTAACAAATAGTGGGCAAGCTATTCCTTTATTAAAATATATAGTAAGGTTTGAAGAGATAGTTGCAATTTTACTGGTATTGTATGTACTATTGAAATATATTGGTTTCCTAACAGCACCTGTACAGAATGAAACTATAGCACCTGTAGTAAAATAAGTAGACTAAAAAAATAAAAAGGTTATAAGAAAGAGGTATAAATATGAAAAAAAAGAACATAACATTATTATCTTTACTATTAATATTAGCAATAGTCTTAACGGCTTGTGGACAAACTGCTGATAAGCCTGAAGATAAAGTAGAAGACGATGTAGTAGTTGAACAAGATGTAGAAACAGATAATGAAGAAGCTGAGGATGAGAAACTTGATTTTGAAGGAAGACAAATGAATGTAGTAACTACATCAGAAAAGTATTCTGAGTTATTTGATGATTTTGCAAAGGAAGTAAATGCAAAAGTAGATTTCTTATCTATGTCTAGTGGTGAAGTAATATCCAGAATACAAGCAGAAGGTGGAAAGCCAATGGCTGACCTTTGGTTTGGTGGTGGAATTGATGCATTTATGGCAGCAAAGGAATCTGGTTTATTAGAGTCCTATATTCCAAAAGAGGCAGACAAAATAGGTAGTGAATTTAGAGATAGTGAAGGTTTTTGGATTTCTAAGGGATTAACTGTAGTTGGATTCTTAGTTAATGATGAACTATTAAAAGAAAAAGGGTTAGCAATCCCAAAAACTTGGAAAGAATTAATAAATCCTGAATATAAAGATGAAATAATAATGGCAAATCCAGCTATATCAGGAACAAATTACGGAGCAGTAAAAGGAATACTAGATATGTATGGTGAAGAAGAAGGCTGGGCATATTTAGAAAAGCTAAATGAAAACATTCCATTCTATGGAAAAAGGGGTAAAGATCCAGAAGAAAAAACTGTAGCGGGAGAATTTGCTATAGGAATAATACCTGCAGATAAGGGTTCTTTCGATGTAGCTAAAAAGAATAATCTAACTGTTATATATCCGGAAGATGGCATACCATGGGTTCCTGAAGGAGTAGCAATATTTAAAGATGGAGAAGGCGCAGATATAGCAAAAGCATTTCTAGACTTTATGCTAAGGGATGAAAATCAAGAAAGATTAGCAGAACTTGATGGTAAAGATGGAGCTCAAATGGTTAAAGAAGGAATAGGAGGGTACGATCTAGGTCTACCACAGGATAAATTAATAAAACAAGATATCTCTACTTTTGGAACAATGAGAGAAGAAATATTAGAAAAATGGGAAAAGCTAACAGTAGGTAAATAATAATTAAAAGGTGAAATGGTTAACCGTTTCACCTTTTAATTTTATTAATAGTCAAACTAATATATAATATAATCAAGCTAATTTTTCCCATACATAAAAGCTTAAATACTTGAAAGGAAAAGGATATGAAGAAAAAAACTTTTGATTTATTAGACAAGGGAATAATGATTACAATAATGCTATCTGTACTAATATTTATACTATATCCATTTATTTCAGTTTTTAAGGTTTCTTTACTAGAAGGTGGAAATATTGATCTATCATATTTTTCATTTGTAAAAGAAGAATTTTATTTAGTGAAAAACTCAATAACTACAGGGATATATACTACAACTTTAAGTACAATCTTTTCTATAATGGTAGCGGTATATTTTAATACATCAACTAATAAGGTAAGAAAAATAATTATGGCCATACTTATGCTAACAATTATTTCGCCTCCATTTGTAACATCACTTTCTTATATAAGGCTTTTTGGAAGAAGGGGGTTTATATCTTATAAGTTATTAGGGTTATCTTTATCACCCTATGGTCAATTAGGAATTGTATTAATGCAAAGTTTAGGTTTTACTTCTATGAATGCTATATTATTAATTGGATATTTAAGCAGATTAGACAAAACTCTTATAGAGTCTGCACGTTCTTTAGGGGCTAAGACAACAAATATTATTAAAGATATAATACTACCTTTAATGGGACCAGCCATAACCGTAGTTATGTTATTATCTTTTATAAGGTCATTGGCTGATTTTTCAACTCCAAGAATAATTGGTGGAGCTTTTAATGTGTTGGCAACTGAAGCATATCTTTCTGTAATAGCCAAAGGAGATATAAGAAGGGCGGCTACTATTTCAGTTATATTATTTATTCCAGCAATTCTGGTCTTTGTACTATATATGAAAAAATTTAAATTAGTTACAATGAGCCAACATGGAACTAGTTCAGGTGAGGGTGTAGGCATAAAAAGAGAAGGGTTTTTATATAATTTTATGAAAATAGGAGCATTATTCTTTTTAGTTTGGATTTCAATCCAATATTTTGCTATTATAATGTCAGCATTTACAGATATGAATCAAGGAAACATATACTTTACCTTGGAGCACTTTAGAGATAGTAAGTCTTCTTTAATATCTACATTTCCTAGAACAATTTTTGTATCAATTATAGCCGGAATTGTAAGCTCTGTTATTGGACTTATATTAGAATACTACGCATTTATAAGAAATTATAAAGTAATGAAGATAATAGATTTTATAGCAACAATGCCATATATAGTACC
>CAZAGS010000160.1:0-3465 GCA_964484955.1 uncultured Tissierellaceae bacterium | reverse complement strand
GTAATGAGAAGTTGATTTTAATGGGAAGTAACTAGATTAAAGCTTTAATTTAAAGGCTTTTATCTAATATTACTTCCCATTTTATATGCCTTCATATATTGTAAAAGTAAAATATAAGGAGGCATTGTATTATGATGAGTAAAAAAACTGTAATAGAAATAATTGGAGAAGTAAAAGAGTTGATGAAACAAGCTGGATATTTAGAGGAAACTATACGTAGGTATAATTTCTGCTGGAATGCTTTTTTGGAATTTAGTGATGGGAATAAACCACTTTCTTCTGAAATAGCCTTAGACTTTCTTGAAAACAAATATGGAATTTCCGCATTTACAGAATTATCAAAAACTGATAGCATTCGTGCTAGAGCCATACAATTTCTTTGCGAATATAATCAATATGGTAGATTTAGTTTAGCAAAAATTTCTACTGGTAAGGTTCCAGGATATAAATTTAAGATTTATCTTGATAACTTTAAGGAACATCAAAAAACAAGGCATCTGATTGCAGATTCAACACTAAAACATTATGATGATGAGTTAGGCCGCTTCCTATTGTTTTTAGATCAAAATAATTTTAATTCACTTGATGAATTAAAGTCTTCCTCAATATTAGATTACTGCAGTTCCTTCTCATCATATTCTTCCTCTGTTAGACACAATGCATTTTCCACCCTCAGGGTATTTCTTAGATACCTATTCAATGAAAAGATTCTTAATGACAACTTTTCAGATTTAGTTCCCTCTGTATCCCATAAAAGACAATGTAAGCTCCCAACTTCTTATACAAATGAAGAAATAGATATTTTACTGGATTCTATAGATAGATCATCACCTATAGGTAAAAGAGATTATGCAATAATCTTAATTGCGGTTAGGCTTGGTCTACGCTCTTCAGATATTAGATTAATGAAGTTTTCAGCAATTCATTGGGAGAAAAACACAATAGAATTAATAATGGAAAAAACTAAAGAATTAATAGTCTTGCCTTTATTGAAGGATGTAGGGGAGGCAATTATAGAGTATATTAAATACGGTAGGCCTATCTGCGAATTGGAGTATATTTTTGTAACCCATCTTGCTCCAACAAAAGCTATAGGTCCATCCGGTATGACAGCTATTGTTAGGAGGCATGCTAACAATGCTGGCATTGATTGTAGAGTCTATGGTAAAGGGGGCCCTCATGCATTAAGAAGCACACTTGCAACCCATCTACTAGAAAATAATATACCATTACCAATTATATCAGAAATCCTTGGACACAAAGATACTAGGACAACCGAAGTATATTTAAAATTAGATATACCTCACTTGCGTAAATGCGGGCTAGAAGTACCTCAATTTAGTTGGAATAAAAATAACTGGGAGGTATTCTAATGGTAACTTTAAATTCTAAAATGGATTATACTCCTGTTGGGGATTTGAAAGATATAATAATTCAGTATATTGATTACAAGCGTTCGTTAGGTTTTAAATATGGAATTGAAGAAGGAGTTCTGTTTAGATTTTCATTACTATCTAAAAACTATGATTTATCAGGAAAGAAAATTTCTTTAGAATTACTTGAATCATGGTGTATGAGAAGAATTAATGAAAAATCAAGTACTCATAATGCTAGAGTTAACACTATACTACAATTTTGTAGATATGCTGAATGCTATGGATTTCAGATCAATTATCCTGAAATTCCAAAGATAAAGATAAAAAAATATCAACCATATATATTTACTAAAGAAGAAATATCTCGAATTTTTGAGGCTACAGATTCAATTAAGACCTATCCTGGAAGTTTACGACATATACAGGTACCCATTCTTTATCGCCTAATATACAGTTGTGGTCTAAGGGCAACAGAAACGGCTAATATTAAATGTGAAGATGTGGATTTAGAAAACAATCTACTATCTATCTATGAAGCTAAATTAAATAAAGATAGATTAGTTCCTTTATCTGATTCTATGGCAGAAATATTAAAAGAATATATTTATAGATTTAGAAAGAATACCGACTTAAATGATTACCTATTTCCAGCTAAATATACTGAACATATTACTAGAGGGACTATATATAAGTGGTTTCGAATAATATTAAGGATGGCAGGAATAAGCCATTTAGGGGTAGGACTTGGACCAAGGGAACATGATTTAAGGCATACTTTTTGTGTCCATACATTACAATCTATGCAAAAATCTGGAGTAGATATTTATGCGGGACTACCACTCTTATCTGTTTATATTGGCCATACATCAATTAAAGAAACCCAGCATTACCTAAGGCTGACATCAGAATTTTATCCAGAAATTCTTGAGATATTAATAAATTCCGGTTGTGATGTTCTTCCGCAATTGGGGGTGGAAAATAATGAAACCTATTAATTTGTCAGTTTATATTTCAAACTATTTATCTAAATATCTTCCTGGTATAGCAGGGCTTAGCACAAATACAATTCTTTCATACAGAGATATGTTTAGGCTCTTACTAAATTTTTATGAATCTGAATTATCTATTTTCCCCGAAAAAATTCAAATAGATAGTTTTAATCAAGACAATATATTGAATTTCCTTAAATGGCTAGAGAACAAACGTAATAACGGCATTTCTACCCGTAATATCAGACTAGCTTCAATACATTCATTTTGTCGATATTTAATGAAAAAGGAACCTTCTCTTATGGTAGAAATGAAACAAATACTAGATATCCCCTATAAGAAAACAAAAAAGGGAACCATAGAATATATAGATCGAGATACCATGAGGTTTTTACTAGGTCTTCCTGATATAGGGTCAAAAGCAGGTCTACGTGATGCTGCATTGCTTAGCCTTTTGTATGATACTGGTTGCAGAGTACAAGAATTGTGTGATTTAAGGCCAATTGATATTAGATTAAACATCCCTGCTACAGTAAAAGTAACTGGTAAAGGTGATAAAATGCGTATTGTTCCAATATTGCCATCAATGTCAAAACTTCTTAAGGATTATATGGAAAGTTATGGTCTCAATAAGGATAATTTAAATTTTGAACCATTATTTCAAAATAGAATGGGAGGAAAATTAACTAGGAAAGGCGTTTCATATATTGTTGATAAATATGTAAAAATAGCAAAAGAAACTTATAAGGATTATTTTCCAGATAAATTTACCCCTCATTGTTTTCGACATAGTAAAAGTATGCATCTTTTGCAGGCAGGTGTTAATTTAATATATATAAGAGACCTCTTAGGTCATGTAGATATTAAAACAACAGAGATTTATGCTAGAATTGATGGAGAAATGAAAAGAAAAGCCCTGGAAAAAGGTATGAATCTGGTTCCAAGTGATGAATTACCCATTTGGCAGGAAAATAAGTCTCTATTGGAATGGTTAAATAGTTTAGGATAATAAAAAATGAAATGGGAAGTAATATAAATCTAAATCCGATAAATTAAGGCTTATTATTAATTACTTCCCATTAAAATCAACTTCTCATTAC
>CAZAGS010000159.1:0-3472 GCA_964484955.1 uncultured Tissierellaceae bacterium | reverse complement strand
AGGAAGTTGCCGGGCCAAGAAAAAAGACATATCTTATGATATGTCTTTTTTGTATTCTTTTTCATTTATTAGACAAATTAGTAGATAAGGTATAAAATATATAGGACAATAGATTGAAAAGGAGCAAGTTATGAAAAATAGAATTATAGTTGTAGGTGGAGGACCAGCTGGCATGATGGCTGCAATAGTAGCAGCTAAAAATGGCGGGAATGTAGTAATTTTAGAGAGAAACGATAGAGTTGGCAAAAAGCTTTTAGCCACTGGAAATGGAAGATGTAATTATACAAATGTGGATTTAAATATTAATAATTATCACGGAACGGATTATAAGTTTGCTGAATTTGCACTATCTAATTTTGACGTAAAGACTACTATGGAGTATTTTGAAAAACTAGGAATAACCCCTGCTATTGAAGACAATGGAAAGGCATATCCGCTTTCATTTCAAAGTTCATCTATGCTAGATATATTGAGATACGAAATTGAAGATAGAGGTATAGAATTAATTACTGAAGCTTATGTAGTAGATATAAATAAGAAAAGGAATTTTATTTTAAAATTGAAAGATGGTAGAGTATTTGAAGGTGACCGAGTAATTTTAGCTAATGGTGGTATGGCAATGCCAGTTAGTGGTTCAGATGGTAATGGTTATTCCTTGGCTAAATCATTTGGACATACTTTAGTTGACACACATCCTGGGATAGTTCAATTAAATTTAGAGGGATCCTTTTTCAAACAAATAGATGGAGTAAAAGTTCTTGGTCAAGCAAAACTATATTCCAAAGACAAATTATTGTTAGAAGACTTTGGAGATTTATTATTTACTAAATATGGTATATCAGGGCCACCAATATTACAAATAAGTAGAGGAGCTTTAAGTTATTTAAAACAAGGAAAAGATATTGAATTAAGAATAAGGATTATTCATACTAAGACAAATAAGGAATTGGAAGATTACCTATATAAAAGGTTCCAGAATAGGCCCAATAAAAGCATTCAAGAGTCTTTAATAGGTCTGATTAATAAGCGCTTGATAATACCTATCCTTAGAATATTAAATTTAGATAAGGATAAAATTGTCAGTGAATTAACTAGTGAAGAAGTAATTAAAATATCTAATATTTTAACAGATTGGAAGTTTAAAATTACTGGTAGTCAAGGATGGGGTCAAGCCCAAGTAACTGCAGGTGGAATATCTACTAGTGAGATAGATAATAAAACCATGGAATCAAAATTGGTTAAGGGCCTATATCTAATAGGCGAATTAGTTGATATAGATGGAGACTGTGGAGGATTTAATCTTCAATGGGCATGGTCATCTGGGTATATGGCTGGAATAAATGCTGCAAAATAATTTTAAATTACTTGGAGGACATGATGATATCATTAAATAAAAAGTTAAAGGCACTGGAAGAAGAAAATAAGAAAATAAGAGTTGGTGTTGTAGGTGCAGGATTAATGGGCACTGGCTTAGTGACTCAAATGTCTGTAATGAAGGGCATTACTCCAGCAATTTTAGTAGATAGAACAGAAGAAAAAGCTATAAATACTTATTTATCTGCAGGTATTTCAAGGGAAGAAATAATTGTTGCAAAATCCTTAGATGAAATAAATTATGGAATGGAACAAGGCAAATATATTGTAAGTTCAAATATAGAATATGCTTCCAAGGCTAATCTTGTAGATGTTGTAGTTGATGCAACAGGTAGACCAGATGCTGGTGCTCAGATTGCTATGAACTCTATAAACAATAAGAAGCATATAGTTATGTTAAATATAGAAGCAGACGCTACTGTAGGCCATATACTAAGTAAATATGCTCAAGAAGCAGGTGTTGTATATACTGGGTCTGCAGGAGATGAACCAGGGGCTGTAAAAGAATTGTACGACTTTGCAGATCTTCTTGGATTTGATGTACTGGCCTTATGTAAAGGCAAAAATAATCCCTTAGATTTTACAGTAACACCAGACAAGTTAATCCAAAGGGCAAGTAAGGTAAATCTTAATCCTAGAATGTTGACTTCTTTTATAGATGGGACAAATACTATGATAGAAATGTCCGTAGTTGCAAATGCAACTGGATTTATTCCAGATATTAGAGGATGCCATGGGCCTGATGCTGAGTTAAAGACATTAGCCCAAATATTTAGTTTAAAAGAAGAGGGTGGAATATTAAACCAATATGGTATTGTTGACTTTGTTAAGGGGGTAGCTCCAGGAGTTTTTGCAGTAATATCATCAGAGAAAGCTATAGTTAATGAACAGATGAGCTTTTTAAAAATGGGTGATGGGCCAAACTATATACTCTATAGACCCTATCATTTAACAAGTTTAGAAACACCAATTTCAGTGGCACGGGCATATTTTGATAAGATCCCAACTATTGCTCCCCTAAGTGGAAGACCTAGTACGGAAGTAATAACAATTGCTAAGAGAGACCTAAAAGCAGGTGAATATCTGGATAGTATAGGAGGATATACAGTATACGGTAGTCTAGAAACCTATAATAAGGCAAAAGAAGAAAACCTAGTTCCCATAGGCTTAATAAATGAAAATACACGTGTTATAAAAGATATAAAAATGGGACATACTATTAGCTATGATGACTTAGCCTTAGATAATAGTTATATTTGTAAGTTAAGAAGGGAACAAGATGGATTATTGGGATAAAAACTTGACAAATAGAGGATTAATTAGTATATTTATTAGTAAGTGAAAATTTTTAGGCTAAGATAGGGAAAGTAGTAAATTTATGTTGTTTAAGAGAGATAATCAATGGTGAAAGATTATTACAACAAAAATTATGAATATCACCCTGGAGCTCCATACCTGAATAGAGTAAGGTATGGCGTATAAGACGTTATCTTATTTAAGTGACAAGAGAGATCTTGTAATTTGGGTGGTACCGCGGAAATTCCGTCCCTAAGTCTTAGACTTAGGGTTTTTTATTATTAAAAGAGAGGATGAAAATATTGAAAAAGTTCAAAGAATTATCAAATGAACCTGTAAAATCTAGAGAGCATAATATGGCAGAATACTGGAAAGAAATAGACTTGCTACATAAATCAGTAGAGTCTAGGGACCCTAAGAAACCATATGTCTTCTTTGAAGGGCCTCCAACAGCTAATGGTAAGCCTGGAATACATCATGTCATGGGAAGGACCTTAAAGGACTTACAATGCAGATACAAAACTATGGAGGGTTACCAAGTTAAAAGAAAGGCTGGATGGGATACTCATGGACTTCCAGTAGAAATTGAAGTAGAAAAGAAACTAGGTTTAAAGAATAAACATGATATTGAAACATACGGTATAGAAAAGTTTAACCATGAATGTAGAAAATCTGTATTCACTTATGAAAAACTTTGGAGAGATATGACAGAGAGAATGGCCTACATGATTGACCTAGATAATCCTTATGTTACATTAGAAAATGATTATATAGAATCTGTATGGTGGATACTAGATAAATT
>CAZAGS010000158.1:0-3552 GCA_964484955.1 uncultured Tissierellaceae bacterium | reverse complement strand
TTTTTAGCCTTTGCAGTGGAAACAGTATCTAAGAAGAAATCAATGTTTTTATTGGAGGTTAATATATACTCCATTACTTCAACTGGAATATTAGTATCTAATATGCAAACTTTTGAGCCTTCAATAATATTTCTCTTCTCTTTTATAAAGTCTACAGTCATTCGCTTGTAAATATCCATACTGGATATAGCTAAAGCCATTTCATGATCCTCATCTAAGATGGCTAGATAAGTTGATGTTGATTCGCCCTGTAAGATAAGAGAATCCTGCATATCAAGACCTATTAGCTTTGCTTCTTCAAGTATTTTTCTACCATAGATGTCATCTCCAATAACACTTATAAGTTTTGTATTAACACCTAATTTAACAAGGTTTTCTCCAATATTTCTTCCAACACCACCAAGTGATAACTTTACATGTCCAATATTAGAGTCATTATATATTAGTTTATCAGAAGAAAATCCTTGTATGTCCATATTGGCACCACCAACTATTGTTACATGTTGACTATCTCTTATAATATAACCTTTCCCTAAGATATGACCTTTTTTTAGTAGATTAGTAATATGAACTGCAACTGATGATCTGGTAATTCCAAGCATATCTGCAAGTTCATTTTGTGAGGCTAAAGGATTTTTATTTATTAACTCCAAGATTTCCTGTTCTCTATTTGTCATATTTTCACCTCTCTTTAATAAATGATTAGCCGCTAAACAATTGCTTACGTAAAGTGTAACATAATATAAGATTTTAAGCAATACAAATAAATATTATTTTGTTCTTATTCACTTGACAATAATATTTAAGAATACTATAATTTAACTATCTTATAAAAGATGGTGATGGAGTTCACCGAAACCGCTAAAAGCTAATGACTCCTACAGACATACTATAGTATGTCTGTAGGAGTTTCTTTATTTTGATTAGATTAAGGAGGAGATTTAATGGCAAGAAGTCTAGCAATTATAATATTACTAGGACTTGGTGCAAATAAATTGTTTGAAAAATTAAAACTACCTGGACTACTAGGTATGTTAATTCTTGGGGCCGCTATAGGACCTTATGGTTTGGACATATTGCAGCCAGGGATTATGAATATATCGGGTGATATAAGAAAAATAGCTTTGATTATTATCTTACTTAGGGCTGGGTTTGGAATTAATAAAAGGGATTTAAAAAGGGTTGGAACTACAGCCTTAAAGATGAGCTTTATCCCAGGTTTAATTGAAGGATTCTTTATAGCCTTTGCATCAACTAAATTCTTAGATTTTTCATTTATTCAAGGCGGAATATTAGGATTTATTATTGCGGCAGTTTCACCAGCAGTTATAGTACCATCTATGTTAAAATTAATGGAAAAAGGTTGGGGATCAAAGAAAGGTATACCAACTTTAATACTTGCAGGCGCCTCTATAGATGATGTAATTGCCATTACTATTTTTAGTGGGTTTTTAGGATTATATAGTGGAACCAATAGGAATTTAGGCTTACAAATTTTAAATATTCCTATATCCATCATATTAGGGATTTTAATGGGATTGATTATTGGAATTATCTTAATAAAGGTATTTCAGAAGTATCGCATTAGGGATACCAAGAAAGTATTATTAATAATCGGATTATCAATAATACTTACTGAGATAGAAAGTACTCTAAGTGGAAAAATAGAAATAGCCGCACTACTAGGGGTAATGACTATGGGATTTATTATAGTAGAAATCATACCTCATGTAGGTAAAAGACTAGGAGCAAAATTAAATAAGATATGGGTATTTGCAGAAATATTATTATTTGTATTAGTAGGTGCCCAAGTTAATGTAGGAGTTGCTATTGATGCAGGTAGGGTAGGTTTAATAATAATATTGATAGGCCTGCTAGGTAGAAGTATGGGGGTTGTAATTGCTACATTGGGAACAGATTTAAATTTGAAAGAAAGATTGTTTTGTGTCATTGCCTATATACCTAAGGCTACAGTACAAGCAGCTATAGGCGCAGTACCGCTTTCATTAGGTGTTGCATCAGGAGATGTAATACTGGCTATTGCAGTCTTGTCTATAATCATTACAGCACCACTAGGTGCCATTGGTATAAATCTAACAGCAGAAAAATTATTACAGTGAGTAAGGAAAGATGTACTAACTTAGTTCTTTACCTGTGGAATTTATTATTTGACGATGGGCAATTGCTTATCGTCTTATTTTTATGAAAATGGTGAAAAACTTATCATTACATATTGACAACTATCTATGTGTAGGCATATACTAGATATAGACAAACATCTATATGATAAAAAAATAGGAGGTGTTGAATTGACTAAAGACTATAAACAATATGCACTTTATTTGAAAGCACTTGGGGATGAAACAAGAATAAAGATTTTCCATATGTTATCAGATGGAGAACTATGTGCATGCGATATTTTAGAGGAATTCCATATTACTCAACCTACTCTATCCTACCATATGAAGATTTTAGCTAATTCTGGTTTGATTAATAGCAGGAAAGACGGAATATGGATGAGATACTCTATCAATAAAGAGTCACTATATGATCTAAAAAGCTTGTTTGCTCATATAGGTGCAGAACTTATTAAATTAGGTTAATAGAATAAGGGTTTAAGGAGATGTGATAAATGGCTGTTATAAAATGGTTAAATGCTCAACTACTTAAGATGGATTGGCTTTTTAATTTAATTAAATTGCTAGTTGAAAAGGTTTTTGGATTAAATATTGAAACAAGGCTTGGAGGAAGTATTCACTTTTTTATATATGATGTTATAAAAATTTTCATATTACTTTCAGTACTTATATTTGGAATTTCTTATATACAATCTTTCTTTCCACCTGAAAGAACTAGAAAAATACTAGGCAAATATAAGGGAATTACAGCAAATATATTATCTGCTCTACTTGGAACAGTTACTCCATTTTGCTCATGTTCATCAATTCCACTATTTATTGGATTTACAAATGCAGGACTACCAATTGGTGTTACATTTTCATTTTTGATTTCCTCACCACTGGTGGATTTGGCTTCAGTTATATTACTTGCTAGTATATTTAATTGGAAAATAGCAATAGCCTATGTTGCAGTAGGAGTTGTACTGGCAGCAATGGGAGGAAGTATTATTAGCCATTTAAAACTAGAGAAATATGTAGAGCCATTTGTATTTGATAATCCAATCCTAGAGATGGATCAAGAAGAGCTAACAGTTAGAGATAGAATAGACTTTTCAAAAGAACAAGTTTTAGATATTGTAAAAAAGGTATGGCTTTATATACTTATAGGCGTTGGAATAGGAGCAGCTATACACAATTATATACCAGAGTCATTTATAACAGCTATACTTGGTAAGGATAAATGGTACTCAGTATTTGTTGCCACTTTCGTAGGAATACCTATGTATGCAGATATATTTGGTACACTCCCAATAGCTGAAGCATTAGTTTTGAAAGGAGTAGGACTTGGTACTGCACTAGCGTTTATGATGGGAGTAACAGCACTTTCACTTCCTTCAATAATTATGCTTTCAAAAGTTGTTAAGAAAAAACT
>CAZAGS010000157.1:0-3586 GCA_964484955.1 uncultured Tissierellaceae bacterium | reverse complement strand
TAGCTATAATACTTCATATAGGATTAACTGTAATCATTTGGAATGGATTTCAGTTAAATAAGAAATATAAATACTTAGGATTAGCTATACTTTTACATGGTCTTGTAAATTCACTAATACCTATTTTCAGCCTAACTAAATACTGGATTATCTTAATTGAAAGTTCTTTGGCTTTAATTGATATATTTATTATAATATATATATACAAATCAAAAAAACATTATTTCAAGGAGGAAAAAATTTGATGAATTCATCAACAAAACTATTTTTAATTCTTTGTTTGATTTTTAGTATTACCCTATTGGTAGCTTGTTCAAATCCAGGCTTATCAGATGATTTTGATGAAGCAGAAGTTAAAAGAGCAACAGAAGATGTTATATCATATATAAATAATAAAGAGTCAGAAAAGCTTTTAGAAATAAGTACTGTGGCAGTGAAAAATGCTCTAACGGAAGATGTTTTAGAAGAAATTTATGAAGCCATAGGTGAAGGTGGAGCCTTTGAGGAAATTAAAGATATAAGTGTTGGAGGACAAAAAGACAAGCAATCAGAAGAAGAGTTTGCTGTTGTTGTAGCCAAGGCTAAATATGAAAACAAGAATTTCATCTACACCATAAGCTTTACCAAACAAATGAAGCTTGCAGGACTATTTTATAAATAGTGAATAAAATATTTACTTAACTCATTAAAGAGTTATTGGATTAAGAGGCTATATGTTATACAATAGAATGTACACCTAAGTGTAATACGGAATAGAGAGAGGGATATGATGAATAAAGATGTTGGTTATCTATTTATAGCGTTTTTGATTTTCGTGGTTTTATTAGTTGCTGCATTAATTGTTAATCTTTTTAAAGACGATTTGTTTAATATTGATCGAGTTGCACATTTTAAGAGAAGAAACAAAATGTCTAATAAACAAAGAATAAGAGCTCTTATTATGGGACTAATTTTAATAATGGCTGCATTTGGAGCTGAAAGAATTTATAACAATAGTGATAGATTTCAGGTTATGGCTGAAGATGCATCCCATTATGATTTTGTAGATGCTAGAATTGCAACTAAATATAAACTTGAGGACTTAGATTATTTATATGAAGTTTTAGAAATGAATTATCCTTTCTTTAAGGTAAAAGAAAGAATACAAAACAAAAGTTGGTTAAACAATAAAAAGGCCTATAAAAGACTAATAAAAAATACTAAAAACGATGCAGAGTTTTTTGTAGCCATGGAAAGAATCCTAAGGGATTTAAATGATAGTAATCTACAGATCTTATCTGGTCATGATTTTAAATGGCATTTAAAAAATACATATGAGCTTTTAGCTGAAAGAGATGATCTTGGTAATATGGGACTATATACCAGCTTAAGAAATCCTCATGTTATGTATAGATATCAATTTGCTGGATTAGAAGATATTATATTGTATAATGAAAATAATTTAGAAACTAAGATTTTAAAAGAAAATGAAATAGCATATATGAAGATTAATGAAATGGCTGGGTTTGATGTACAGGAGGAAGATTATAGTAAAATTAAAGATTTCCTAAAAGATGTAGAAGGTTATGATAAATTAATTATTGATATAAGGGGTAATAGTGGTGGAGAGGACCAGTATTGGAAGATGATTGTAGAATTATTAACAGATAAGCCGCTTGAAGCTAAATATTATTCTTTTTTCAAAAACGGGCATAGATTAGACCGAGACCCATATAAAGTTGAAGGTGCGACTGTAATCAATGAGTTGGGCGAAGATATATTAGCAAGATTTCCTGAAGAAGTAAAAACTGACTTTACCTTCTATAAGTTCAATGAAATTAATGTTAATCCATCAGATGAAATTGACTTTAAGGGAAGAATTTATTTACTAGTAAATGAAGATGTTAATTCACAGGCTGAGAACTTTGCTGCTTTTGCTAAAGATACTGGATTTGCTACACTTGTAGGAGAAACTACTGGGGGAAATATGGCCTTTGAAAATATTCCGATTTCTTACTTAAGAAATAGTAAATTTGTCTTTACTTATTCTAGAGAATTAGTCCTAAATGCAGATGGAAGTATAAATATGGAAACAGGCACTAGTCCTAATATAGAGATAGACTCTACAATAGAAGCAGATTTTAGTAATGATAAAGCTATTCAAGCAGTAATTAATGACTAAGAATTTTTGTTGTAACATATAAATAATAAAAAGAGGTGGATTATTTTGAATAAACATACTAAGAAACTAATCGCACCAATTGTAATTACAGTTTTAATTGTTTGTTATTATTTCATGTATATATGGCTAGGTGTCTACATAGATGAAATGCCTACCATTATGAAAATAATATTAATTATTTTTGGAATAGGTTTTATTGGATTAAGTATTTATATGCTATTTGAAAGAATCGGAGAAATTAAAGGGGGAGAAGAGGATGATCTTAGTAAATACTGATTACATTTCTGGTAAAGAATTTGAAATGTTAGGGCTAGTAAAGGGAAGTACAATCCAGTCTAAGAACATAGGAAAGGATATATCCCAAGGCTTTAAAACACTTATAGGTGGGGAACTAAAAGCCTATAATGAAATGATGAATGATGCAAGAGCTTTGGCAACAAAGAGAATGGTAGAAGAAGCAACTGTTTTAGGCGCTGATGCTGTAGTAAACATAAGGTATGCATCAGCATCAGTTATGTCAGGAGCAGCAGAAGTAATGGCTTACGGAACAGCAGTAAAATTTAAATAGTAAAAAGAACTCTTCTAGGATTAATAAGAAGAGTTTTCATTTATGAATTTGTAGGGGCGGACTTTGGTCGCCCGAAAAAGGAGTTGATATTATTAAACGTAGAAGAAAAGAGATTCTTACTTTGTTTACTATTATTATAATTACAGTTTCCTTATTTATCCTCTTAGGTGTTAGAAAAATTAAAACCCTGCCAGTCCCTGAATTTGATAAATTAGATAGCATTATCTTTATTAATGTTGTTGATTATATAGGTGTTGAAAAGATTGTAATTGATGAATCACAAGATATAGAAAATGTTTTAGAATTACTTAAAACTGCTGCTAGAATGAAAGGTAAACATAGTATCTCTGATTTTCCTGATAAAGACAAATTCACTACTATTCTCTTTAGTTTTGAGTCTGGAGGAAATAGTTGGAGATCAATGTATGAAGAGAAAGATGACCTATATATAGATCAACCTTATGATTATATCTATAAATTGGAAGATGATAAAAAGGAGTTATTATATAAGATTATTAATGGTGGGAGCAAAAAAAGTATTTCATTAAATTTAAAGGAAATACTTAAAGGTGATTTCTAATATCCTTTTAATAAAACTCATATACTATAGTTCGTAACATTATGATAACTAGCTGTAAAATACCTTTGACAACAAAAATCATGCCATTAGCAAAGACTTTTGATAGCGATAAAATGTATCTTTGATTAAGATAAATGAGAAAGGAGATGAGAAGAGATGGAACTAGGAAATCGTATTAGAAAGCATCGAAATGAATTAGAACTTTCTCAAGAAAAATTAGCTGAAGAGATTTACGTTTCTAGACAATCTATATCTAATTGGGAAAATGATAAAAATT
>CAZAGS010000156.1:0-3616 GCA_964484955.1 uncultured Tissierellaceae bacterium | reverse complement strand
GGTAGTCTTATGGATGAAATGGATTTTAAAATTCTAGAATTATTAGAACACAATGGCAGGGTTTCTCATGAGGAAATTGGTAAAAAGCTTAATATTTCAAGACCTGCCATACATCAAAGAGTAAATAAGTTGGAAGAAAAGGGTATTATCATGGGTTATAGAACTAAAATTGATTGGAGCAAAGCCGGTCAAGTAATTAAAGCATTTGTTTCTGTAAATGTAAGGACAAATGACTTTAATAAAATAATTAAGCGAATTTCAAGTATTGAAATAGAAGGTCTTACAATAGAAGAGTGTTATAGGGTTACTGGCCAATGGTGTATTATCTTAAAGATTAGGTCCTCATTTACAGAGCAAATAACTAGTCTTCACGATGAGTTGTTAAAAATTGAAGGCATGTTGGATACTTCTACAGTGCTTATATTATCATAGAAAATAATGGAGGTTGTATAAATGATTAATAGTATTACTAAAAAATTGGATTTTAAAAATGAACCTGTTTTAAACTACCTGCCTGCTAGTAAAGAAAGAATAGAGTTGGAAGAAGAAATCCAAAGAATCAAGAATGACTTTATTGATATCCCAATTATTATTGGTGGTAAGGAATATAGAACTGGTAACAAGGGCAAGTGTATGATTCCTCATGACAACAAAAAAGTAATAGGTGAATATCATGAAGCAGGTCCAAAAGAAGTTGAATTAGCTATAGAATCAGCTTTAGAAGCAAAGAAAAACTGGGAAAAATTAGACTGGCAGTCTAGAGTAGCTATATTTTTAAAAGCTGCTGAATTAGCAGCAGGTCCATGGAGGGCAAAACTAAATGCCGCTACTATGGTTACACAAAGTAAAACCTATAAGCAGGCTGAAATAGATTCAGCTTGTGAACTTGTAGATTTCTTAAGATATAATGCAGTATGCTTGCATGAAATATATAGTGATCAACCTATATCAACAGATGGGATTTGGAATAAAGTAGAATTTAGGCCACTTGAAGGGTTTATATTTGCAGTATCCCCCTTTAACTTTACTGCCATAGGTAGTAACCTAGCTGGAGCACCGGCTATTGCTGGTAATACTGTGCTTTGGAAACCTGCATCTAGTGCAGTCTACTCAGCCTATGTAGCCTATAAATTATTTGAAGAGGCGGGTCTACCAAATGGGGTAATTAACTTTATCCCAGGAAGATCCAGTGATATGGGAGATTTAATTATGACCAATGAACACCTAAGTGGGGTTCACTTTACTGGTTCTACTAAAGTATTTCAAAATATGTGGAAAACAGTAGGCGATAATATGGAAAAATATAAAACCTTTCCTAGAATAGTAGGAGAAACTGGAGGAAAGAATTATATTATTGCACATAGTTCTGCTAATGTAGAAGAACTGTCAAAGGGATTATTAGAAGGAAGCTTTGAGTATCAAGGACAAAAATGTTCTGCATCATCCCGGGCATATATTCCTGAAAGCTTGTGGCCAGAAGTAAAAGAGAATTTATTAAATAAAGTGTCTAACATAAAAATGGGAGATGTAGAAGATTTTAATAATTTTATGGGTGCTGTAATAGATAAAAAATCCTTTGATAATATCAATAATTATATTGAATATGCAATGAATTCAGATGAAGCAACAGTTTTATTTGGCGGATTAGGGGATGATAGTAAAGGATATTTTATACCACCAACTATTATTTTAACATCTAATCCTCATTTCAAAACCATGGAAGAAGAAATCTTCGGTCCTGTATTAACAATGTATATTTATAAAGATGAAGATTTTCTAGAAACTCTAAGATTATGTGATAGCACTTCTAAATATGGACTGACTGGAGCAATTTTTGCAAGAGATAGATATGCTATAGAATTAGCAAAAAGAGAGTTAGTTCATAGTGCGGGAAACTTCTATATAAACGTAAGACCTACAGGGGCAGTTGTAGGGCAACAACCTTTTGGTGGTGCTAGATTGTCTGGGACTAATGATAAGGCCGGTTCTAAGTTTAATTTACTCCGATGGATAAGCCCTAGGGTTATAAAAGAAAATATAAGTTAATTATAATATTAAAGGCAGCTTATCTTGGTGGATAGGCTGCCTTTAAATTTAATTCATACTCTTATATCTTTCTATATTTCCTTCACTTAAAAATTCGTAAGCATCATTGATTTTTTGGAACATTTCAGTAGCATTTGAAGACTTGTTAATATCCGGATGGTATTTTTTTGCTTGTTGCCTATAGGCCAACTTTACTTGATAAAAGTCTGCATCTGGTCTTAGGCCTAAAAGATTAATCGATTCTTCATATTTCTTTTTAAATTCTCCTGTAGGATTTGTAAATGGTTGTTGGTAATATCCACTACCGCTTTGAGATTGTTGGTATTGATTCCATTGTCTAAATCGCTCTTCCCACTGCCTCTGTTGTTCTTGCTGTCTTTGTTGCTGTTCTCGTCTTCTTTTTTCTTCTTCCATTCTAATATACTTATTTCCATATTCGTTAAAGCTTTTAAATTCTCTTGCTTTTCCTAGCTTCAAACTATCAGCCCTGTCAAATAAATACTCTGTGGCCGCATATTTAATATACTTTAAATAAGATATAGATCTAATTCCAAGTATAGGAACTATTATAAGTAAAATTATTATAAATAGGGTAGTGGGATTAAGTAATAATGCAGGTCCCAGTATCATAATAAGTAAACAGCCACCCATACTTAAAAGTCCTAGTAGACCTCTTCCAAGGCTTACCGAAATGGTGACTATAACTTCAAGTATTCCTATAAATACATTTAATACAAATTCTACTAACTTTCCAGTTCCGTATACAACATTTCCTGATAATTGTTTAAGCATATTCATATATTTTAAACCTCACTTTATTTGCAAATTAGCTCTTATGTTCTTTTTTCAAACTTATTTCCACATTTTGAACATGTCACAATAATCTTACCCTTACCTTTAGGTAATCTAAGCTGTTGACTACAATTAGGACATTTATAATATTTATGGGTTTTAGAATCCTTTAACCTTTTTTGCGTATTTTTAAATCTAGAATATATTGGACTCAATAACATTGCAAATTTATAATTTTCCATCCTTCTTTTAGTCACATCTTTTGAAAACACTCTAAACATGCTTAAGGCTAAAGGTATGTAACTTAAGCTAATTATCCATTGCATCTTAGAAAATCGACCCACAAATGTAATTAAAATAGATACTATTAATAGGGCTACTGAAAGCTGGTCCCCACCATTTCTACCATACATAAACTTCTTAATCTTATCCATATTTTTGCTCCTAACTAATATTTTATATGTAACTATTTCTTATTCTATCAAATAGAAAGGGAATTGGATATAGAATATGGAATTTTATTGTGTAATCTTACAATCTCAACTAGTATTTAAACTATCATGCTGTATAATTTATATATAATTAGAAATTTTAAAGGAGATGATCTATTGAGTCTTATATTAAAGAACGGGAAAATATATATCAATAAGGATTACTTTGTGGAAGCTTTATATATTAAGAATGGAAGAATAAAACAAATTGCTAGCAATGAAGATATATTAAAGAATCAAGCGGACAATATTATTGACCTTCAAGGAAAAACTGTTTTACCAGGTCT
>CAZAGS010000155.1:1166-3704 GCA_964484955.1 uncultured Tissierellaceae bacterium | reverse complement strand
TAAGTTGATTTTGAAGTGCTATTACTGTATCAGGGGTACTTGCTGACCCTGTTGCTTTCATGCCAACAAAAAAGTATACAGCTAAGGAAACTAATGCTGCAGGTATTGTTGTATAAAGCATGTGTTTAATATGTTCATATAATTCTGAGCCAGCAGCTATTGGTGCTAAATTTGTAGTATCCGATAACGGGGATAATTTATCACCAAAATAAGCTCCTGCAACTACCGCTCCAGCTGTAGCCGGTAGTGAAACACCTAAACCAGTAGCAATACCCATTATCGCTACTCCTATTGTACCAGCTGAACCCCATGATGTACCCGTTACAGTTGATAGTACTGCTGAAATAATAAATGCAGTTGCTAAAAGAAACTTAGGATTTACTAAATCTACGCCATAGTAAATAATCATTGGCACAGTACCAGAATACATCCATGATCCAATAAGTAATCCAACACTCCATAAAATAAGTGTGGCCGGTAAAGCTCTTGATATCTTTTCAATTATTCCTTTTTGCATATCATCCCATGAGTATCCTAGTCTCCAAGCTATTACCCCAGCCACAAAAGCTGACAAAATAATAATAGGTTCGGTTCTAAGTTTTAACACTCCAACCCCAACAGTTAAAGCTATTACCATGAAAAGTATAGGGATTATTCCTTGTAAAAAGGTTGGTTTTTGTTTTACTCTTTCTTTCTTTGCCATTTTATCCACTCCCAAATATTATTTTATTTCAACTATACTTATTGCAATTCTCATGCCAATGTCTGAATTGTTAATTTATTACTTATATTGCTGTTTTATAATACCTTTCCTTACTATTATTAGTGTATAAGTGATATATGATCTCTTAGCTTGTATAAAACAAACCACCCATTGGTTAATATTAACCAATGGGTGGTTTTAATAATACTTATCAATGGTCCTTTTACCTAAATCAGTTATTACAGACCCTCTATTATCAATGGAACTAATAAGGTTTAAACTCTCTAAATTCTTTATAAAAACACGAATCTTACCTTCACCTAAATTTTGTTTCTCAATTATTGCAAGTTCCGCTAACCTTTTTCTTCCCATAGGAATGTCTGTATACTTACTAAACTGTTTTAACAACCATAGCTCTGAAATATTCAAAATAATAGGATTTTCCTTAGCTATATTATGTGTCATATAGCTATGTAATGATGATATTCCAATTTTTTCGCCTTCATATATTATTACTAAATATTCCACCAGATTTATTAATTCTCTTACATTACCTTTCCACTCATATTCCTTTAAGAACTTGATTACTTCCTTTTCAAAAAATTCCTCTAGAGATTTTATTTTTTTATATGAGAACCTTATATTAATTAGATGTTTTAGTAAGTACTCTATATCTTCTTGCCTTTCACGCAAAGGAATAGTTTCAATAGGCAATATATTTAATCTAAAAAACAAGTCCAATCTAAATTTATTTTCATTTATTAACTCTAATAGATTTTTATTTGTTGCCGCTATTATTCTGACATCTATTGGGATCTCATCGTTAGCTCCCACTCTTCTAATCTTCTTTTCTTCAAGCACTCTTAATAATTTTGCCTGAACATCAATAGGAGTATCACCAATTTCATCAATAAAAATAGTCCCACCATTAGCAACTTCAAATATCCCCATTTTCCCACCTTTAATTGCACCCGTAAATGTACCTTCAACATAGCCAAAGAGTTCCGATTCTACTAGATTAGAAGAGATTGTTGCTATATTAATAGGCACAAAGATGTGCTTGTTTCTGTATGAATTCATATGAATCCCCTGAGCTAGTATCTCTTTTCCTGTCCCATTTTCACCAATAATGAGAATTGTTCCATCAGTTTTAGCAAATTTCTTGGCTCTTTCTAACATTTTTAAGGTTTCATTATTTATAGTATAATAATCACTTAAATTATGTAGTTTTCTATTTATAAACTCATCATAATGTGCGCTTAAATTTAGACTAGATTGTATTGATTTGTCTGATAAATTAACCGAAATAATATAACCTATCTTCCTTGAAAAACTAACTTTTCTAATTTGAATTGAAGCTTTTTTATTTCCTATCTGTGTAATAAAGTAATCATCATCTTCTAAAGTAATATTAGATTTGGGAATTAGTTCTTTAAACTGCTTTTTAATAAGGTCTTTTTTCTTCATACCAAATATATTTTCAAGTTTAGAATTGGAACTTATTATCATACCCTCATTATTAACAAAAGCTATTCCATATTCCAGGCTATTGACAATCATCTCAAGTATTTCTTGTGATTCAAGGCTAGCCCTTCTACTTTCATCTATGGTCTTAGATATTTCAACAATATCTCTTATATAATCTGTAACCAAGCTATCCTTTAGGTACTCATCAATTTCTAAAATAGAAAAAATTTCATGAATCGATTTAATATCAATAACTCTAGTACCTATATCAATGAGTTTCTTGGGAGTATAAGGCGTTAATTGAGCTTCACCAGGTGTAATAGCTATTTCTAGTTGGGGGTAGGAAGTACAATCAGGAAAATATGGAT
>CAZAGS010000155.1:0-1066 GCA_964484955.1 uncultured Tissierellaceae bacterium | reverse complement strand
CAAGTTTAACTTCATACTCTACAGGCTTTCGCTTGAATAAATATTCGCCCTTCCTAATGGAAGCAAGAACATTAGCACGATTTCTTATTACATCGAATGGACTGTCCCCATCAAGTACGATAAAGTTTGCATCTTTGCCAACATCCAAGCCATATCTATCTTGAACATTTAAGCAACGAGCTCCATTGTATGTGATTAAATCTAAATCTTTTGCTATTTCTACTGGTGACATTATTTGAGCTAAGTGAATTCCATTGTCAAGTATATTCATCATATTACCGTTACCCATTGGATACCATGGATCATTTATTGAATCTTGCGCAAATGCTACATTGATACCAGATTCCATAAATTCTTTTACTCTAGTCAAACCTCGACGTTTAGGATATGTGTCCTGGCGTCCTTGAAGATATGCATTTTCGGTTGGACAAGCGATAAAGTTCATTTTGCTCTTTTTGAACAGGTCCATCATTCTATATGCATATGAATTATCTGCGGAACCAAATGAACAAGTATGGCTTGCTGTAGTCCTTGTACCATAATCCTCCATAAGAACAAGGGCATTTAACAACTCAACAAAACGTGAGTGAGGATCATCGGTCTCATCACAGTGAACGTCAATAAGCTTATCATATTTAAGAGCAAGATTAACTATATCATGAACCGACTTTTCTCCGAACTGTCTAGCTGGCTCATAATGTGGGATTCCCCCGACAACATCTGCACCCATCTTAAGTGCTTCCTCTACTAAATCAACCCCACCTCTATATGTGTACATTCCTTCTTGTGGAAATGCTACGATTTGAATTTCAACTATATCCTTTAACTCTGCTCTTAATTCCAACATAGCTTTTAGAGCTGTAAATTTTGGATCTGTAACATCTATATGTGTACGGATATGTTGTACTCCTTGGGAAACCTCATCTCTGATTCCCTTAATAGCAAGGTTTTTAACACTTTCTATAGTCAAATTCTTTTTGAACTTGGGCCACATTTCAATTGCTTCAAAAAGTGTTCCTGAACCGGCACCTTCTTGTCCAAGTTCAGATAATGTGTAAACATAATC
>CAZAGS010000154.1:0-3775 GCA_964484955.1 uncultured Tissierellaceae bacterium | reverse complement strand
CTTGCTAAGAACTATTCTTAACAAGCAGAGCTTTATTTTGTAGCACCTAATTTTATAATTATACTAGCCTCTCATTTCCATAAGCTTAGCTTTCAATTCTCCCTCTATTTTGTTTAACTCCATTTCAACTTCTTTCCTCTTATTGTGGCCTTCTGTTTGAATACGGATAACTTCATCAAGAGTAGATATTAGGGATTCATTAGTAACACGTAAGGTCTCAATGTCTACTATTCCACGTTCTGACTCTTTTGCTGTTTCAACGGTAGCCATTTTTAATGTCTCAGCATTTTTCTTCAATAATTCATTTGTCATATTGGTTACTTCTCTTTGAGCTTTTGCAGCTTGGGTTGCATGGGTTACTCCCAAAGCTAAAACCATTTGACTTTTCCAAAGAGGAATTGTATTTACAATTGTAGACTGAATCTTTTCAGCCATTATAGCATCATTACTTTGTACCAAACGTATCTGGGGTGCCATCTGAATTGAAATCATTCTAGTTAGTTCCAAGTCATGAATCTTCTTCTCAAAACGATTAGCTATAGCAGCTAAGTTGTTAAAAGCTTGTGCATCCTCTGGTAGTCCACTAGCGGAAGATGTCTCCAAAAGTGCTGGTAATTCTTCAGCTTGAACCTTGGCTAGTTTCTTTTTACCCGCTAAGATATACATTGAAAGTTCTTTTAGATATGTCTTATTAAGCTCATACATTTTATCTAGCATTGCTATATCTTTCAATAATTGTATTTGATGAGTTTCTAAAGCTCCAGTAATTTTATTTATATTAACTTCTGCCTTATCATATTTGGTTTTCATAGTAGCCAGTTTATTGGAAGACTTTTTAAAAAATCCTAAGAATCCTTTTTCTTCTTCATCAACATCAAAACTTTTAAGTTCCGTGACTACGCCCGTAAGCATCTCACCTATTTCCCCTAGATCCTTAGTTTTTACATTGTTTATAGCAGCTTCTGAGAAATCAGCTATCTTCTTTTGAGCTCCTACCCCATATTGCAATATTTGGTTAGATTTATTTAGATCAATTTGATTAGCAAAATCTTCTACTATCTTCTTTTCTTCAGGAGAAAGCATACTTTCATCAAATACAGGCTTTTTAATTTGGGCATTTTCCTGATTTAGTATTTCAGTGCTTAATACCTCTTGAGTTGATGTTTCCTCACTAAAGGGCTCAAATGTTAGCTTTGGTATTTCATTATTCATATTTCATCCTCCATATTCTTATTTTGAATTCTCATATTGTTTTCTGTTAATCCTTCTTGGGCCAGTATGGTTTCTAGCACAGATATATCAGTTGATATATCCATTGCCATATCCTGGAATAGATCATCTAACAAGTTTTCAAATGCAAGATTGATAGTATCCATTGTTTCCTCTATCTCTCTTTTTGCAGTTGAAATATTCTCTCCCTGTACATCCTGATAATCTAATCTTTTATATGCATCTACCAATTTAAATGTTGTTGGTAGAAAATATTCAGTAAATTTTCTTATTTCAGTAAACTTTTCCGGATGGATTTCCACATAATCGAAAATCTTTCCTACAATTTCTTCTAGCCTATCTAGCTTACGTGTAATTTCCTCTCCTGGAATCTCTCTATTTGCTTCCTTTATATCCGCTATAAATTTACGACCTTCATCAAGAGATTTTCTCATTTCCGAACTTATTCCATCCTTATTTGTTTGTCCTTGGTTTAGTTCATAATTTTTATCAGTAGTAAGAAACTTTCGTCTATCCCCTTCATTTATGTTTTTCCTAGCTATGTTTTTCTTCACCTCAAGATATTGTACTTCTAGGTATTGCTTGTAACATTCGTTGGTTAATATAAAAGTAGTCTTTTTATTATCTATATGCCCTTGAGGAAACATTCCTATTGAAATCATTTTTCGCAAATCTTTTTCTATAAATTTATTACTTAGTCCTGTTGCAGCGGATAATTCATTTATTGGGCAATAATCTCGGCCCTTTATATATCCCATATATTTTTGAAATCTTTTTAATCTTTTACGATTAGAAATTCCCTTTGTAAGTAAAATTGCACTTACAATGAGCAAAGGAGACAGCCCTATAGCTATAGTATGAAAAAAGTTTCCAAGAGCAAAGCCAAGCAAGGTAAGTACAAATACTGCTATTCCAAATGCTGTAGAACCTATGGATCCAAATACAGTAAGTAATATACTTGAAACTTGTCCAACAGGAACTGCATATTTAGTCCCTACTGTGGATAATTTTCCACTGTTTTTGACGGGGCTAGGAGCCTTATTGTAATTACTTAGATTGTTTTGTTTAGTTACATAACTTCTAGATTTCGGTTTAATTGTGGTTCTAACCTCATAAAGGGCATTTTTTACAACATTCTCAACGTCTTGATTTAACCCTTTGAAATCCTTATTATTTAATGCGTCTTGCACTATGTTTTTAATTTCCTCACCTAAGTTTGTATTTGCTCTATTATTCATATTAGCCTCCAATTAAACCACTTAAGATTGTGTAATTTACATCTATCATTCTGTAAATCATATCATATTTAATTTTTGAAATCAACCAAGACAAAAATTCTATTACTATGATATTCACATATATATTTACCCAATATCATAAAAAACCACCATTAAATTGACGTCAATCTAATGGTGGTTTTAGGTGCAAAAAGAACCGTCCCCGGCGCACTAAAATGCTGGACTACTGGCCCAACTGTATTCATCTATTAAAAATTGCCTTACCTTGTCACTGGTTAAATGCTTAATTAATGCTTTTATCTTTTCACTATCTTTGTTATCATCTCTTGATACTAAGGAAATGGCATAAGCTTCAGTTACACTATCCTGCTTTTCAACATATAATCGTTGTTCATCTCCAACTAATTCTAGACTCTTAGCATAAGTTGGATACATTATAGCAATTTCTGTTTCCACGTATCTTTGCGCCAGGCTGGTTAAAGGTACTTGGTCATCGAGTTTTAAATCTTTAGGATTTGATTCTATATCATCTATTGTTAAGTCTATTGTCTTGTCATCTTTAAATGTAAGTAGACCTGCTTGACCTAGTAAATACAAAGCTCTACTTAAATTAGTTGCATCATCTGGTAAGGTAATGCTTGTACCATTTGGAATTTCATCAATTGTATTGTATTCTCTTGAATATAGTGCAAATGTTGCATGGTAAAGTGACTGAATAGTCACTAAATCAGCATCGTTTGCTTTATTAAAGGATTGTAAGAAATAATCATGTTGAATCATGTTTGCATCTAGTTCTTTATCTTTTAAAAGATTATTAGGTGTTTGATAATCAGAAAACTCCTCTATCTTTAACTCATATCCTTCTTCTTTTAAATCATCTTCAACCAATAATAATAGGTCCTTCATTGGGAAAAATGAAACACCAACACGAATTTCCTTGTCATCCTCGGATACTGTCTTCTTACATCCTATTAAGGAAATACTTAACACCAATATAGTTAATATTAATAAGTTTCTTTTCATATTTGTCTTTTTCATATTTGTCATCTCCATTATCTTTTGTCGTATTTTTTAGCTACTATATTACCTAAAGTTTGTACAATTTGAACTATTAAAATCATAATAATTATAATAATCCACATTAACTTATAATTAAAATTATAGTAACCTTCGCTTATTGCCAAATATCCTAGTCCTCCACCACCAATTATACCCATTACAGTTGAATATGATAAAAGGCTAATGGTAGTAGAAGTAAAGCTTAAAACTAATCCTGAACGTGCTTCTTTTAATAAAAAGTGGGTGAA
>CAZAGS010000153.1:0-3846 GCA_964484955.1 uncultured Tissierellaceae bacterium | reverse complement strand
CATTATATCATACACATACCCTAATTGTAAGAAGTTCAATCCCGTTTCAAATCGGGGCAGCATAGGAAATTAGGTAAAAGATAACAGGGAACAAGTAACAGGTAAAAGATAAAAACTAAAAAGACCTCAAAACTTTCCTAGTAAGTATTGAGGTCCTTAATTGTGAATTGTGCATTATATCCGGGCGACCAAAGGTACGCCCCTACTTGTTACCTATTACCTGTTACCTGTTATCTATTATCTCCTCTAGCTGTCCTTCCCTAAATAAGCTTCCTTTACCTTTTCATTATTTAGCAATTCTCTACCTGGTCCTTCTATTACCATTGACCCGGTTTCAAGAACATAGCCATAGTCAGCAATCTCTAATGCCTTTTTAGCATTTTGTTCTACTAAAAGAATAGTATTACCTTGTTTATGAAGCTCATCGATTATTTCAAATATATCTTTTACCAATAATGGCGCTAGGCCTAATGAAGGTTCATCCATCATTAGGACTTTTGGTCTAATCATCATGGCCCTACCTACTGCCAGCATTTGCTGCTCTCCACCAGATAAGGTCCCAGATTTCTGCCATGATCTTTCTTTTAATCTTGGAAAAAGATTATATATATTTTGCATATCCTTATTTATTTCTGCTTTATCAGTTCTAGTATAGGCGCCTAATACAAGGTTTTCTTCTACTGTTAAGTTGACAAAGACTCTTCTGCCTTCTGGAACCAATACAATTCCCTTCTTTACTATGTCCATGGTTTTAAGATTAGTTAAATCTTCACCATTATAGGTGACAGTACCCTCTTCTTTCTTGACTAAATTCATAATAGCTCTTAAAGTTGATGATTTACCTGCACCATTAGCCCCTATTAAAGAAATAATTTTATTTTCTTCTATATGAAGGTTTATACCTCTAAGGGCCTTAATGCCTCCATAGCCAACATGTAAATTATTAATGGTAAGCATTATTCCACCCCCAAGTATGCTTCTATAACTCTTGGATTATTTTGAATTTCACTAGGATTGCCTTCAGCTATTAGGACCCCATGGTCCAAAACTAAAATCCTATTACAAATTCCCATTACAACTTCCATATGATGTTCTATTAAAAATATAGTTAAATCAAATTCCTTTTTTATATCTGCAATAAAACCCATTAGATCCTGTGTTTCTTGAGGATTCATTCCAGCTGCTGGTTCATCTAAAAGAAGTAATTTAGGGTCTGTTGCCAAAGCCCTAGCTATTTCTAATCTTCTTTGCTTTCCATAAGGCAGAGAAAAACTCTTTTCATCTCTTTCTTCATATAAGCCTACCTTTTCAAGAAGATATTTTGATTTTTCTAACATATCTTTTTCTTCTTTGCTATATTTAGGCAATCTTACTACTGAAGACAGTAAACCTGACTCCAACCTTAAATGATTACCAATAAACACATTATCTAATACAGATAGTTCTTTAAACAACCTAATATTTTGAAAGGTACGACATATGCCCAAATTTGCAATTTGGTCAGGTCTTAATTTTGATATTACTTTAGATTCTTTTTCAGGCTTAAAAAGTACCTCGCCTTCTGTAGGTTGGTATACTCCTGTAACCACATTAAAAACAGTAGTCTTACCTGCCCCGTTTGGACCTATTAATCCTACCATATCTCCCTTTTCAATATTTGCTGACAAATTATTAACTGCTACAAGACCACCAAATCTCATAGTTACATTATCAATTTTTAACATGTAATCCCCTCACCTTCTCCAGGGCATCTTTTACAAACCCGTCTTTTTTAAATATAACTACAATCATCAATATAAGTGAGAAAACTACCATCCTCAGGCCTGGTAATGCAGGAGTTCTGAAAAATCCAAAGTTCATAGCTTGGTCTAAGAATCTAAGGGCCTCCATTGATACTGTAATAATAATGGCAGATATTACAGTTCCTAGAATATTACCCATACCACCTAAAACA
Source organism: uncultured Tissierellaceae bacterium (assembly GCA_964484955.1). GTDB lineage: Bacteria > Bacillota > Clostridia > Tissierellales > Tissierellaceae > CAYZDC01. Next base: position 1,892 of record CAZAGS010000153.1, on the reverse strand, counting down.
ACTATTAACAAGATATTAAAGGTTAGGGCGAATTTAAATAGAGTAGGGTCTATGGTTCCTAAGGATACTGCTAAAAGTCCTCCACCTAGACCTGCCAAAAATGACCCTATAGTAAAGCTCATAACCTTGTGTTTAAACAAGTTTATTCCCATGGATCTGGCTGCAATCTCATCTTCCCTAATACCCTTAAAGGCCTTACCATAGCTGCCTTCCATTAATAAATATATAAATAATATTGTAACTATTGCCACACTCCAGGACCACATTAAATTAGTCTTTTGAGGAATACCTTTTAATCCCAAAGCCCCATTTGTGATGCTTTGAAGGTTAATAATTACAATTCTAATAATCTCAGAAAAACCTAAAGTTGCAATAGCTAAATAGTCATCAGTAAGTTTTAATACCGGTGCACCTATTAAAAATCCAAATATTCCAGCAATAATTCCCGCCATTAATAAAGCAAATACAAACCAAAGTCCCTGGTTGATAGCCTCTGGTAAAAATGATATTACCGGCATTTTAATATTTAGTAAAGCTGGTGCCATTGGTTTCATAAAAAAGTTTAACTCTTTCATAGCTGTAGGCATAGTCAATATGGCTACTGTGTAAGCACCTATTGCCATAAATCCTGCATGTCCTAGTGAAAACAAGCCTGTAAAACCATTAATAAGATTCATACTCAGTCCTAAAATTATATAAATAGCACAAAGATTTACAATTCTTCTTTGATAATTATCTAATACTCGATTTAAAATAAATACTATTACAAAAGTCACAACAATTGCAATTATGATTTTCAAGTTATTATTTTTCTTCATATCTACACCTTCTCGGCGATTTTTTCGCCCATTAGTCCAGTTGGTTTAATCAGTAGGATTAAAATCAATAGTATAAAGGCAAAGGCATCTCTGTATCCTGATAATGTAGGTAGAAATGCTACTATTAATATTTCTCCAAGTCCTAATATAAAGCCACCTATTACTGCTCCAGTAATATTACCAATACCACCAATTACAGCTGCTATAAAGCATTTTAAGCCAGGAACCACACCCATTAAAGGCAATAATTGTGGAAATTTAATACCCCACATTATACCTCCAACTGCTGCTAGAAATGAACCTATAAAAAATGTAATAGAAATAGTTCCATCTATATTAATTCCCATTAAACTGGCAGTTTCATAATCTTTGGACAGGGCTCTCATGGCCATACCAGTTTTAGTTTTTTGTATAAAATAAGTCAGGCCTATTAATAAAACAATTGTAATAATAGGTATAATAAAAGTTACAAGACTAATAGAAACACCCTTTATCTTTATAATTCTATTGAAAACTGCAGGAATTGGAAATGCTTTTGCTCTTCCACCAAATATTAATATAGCTAAGTTTTGTAATAAAAAGGATGCTCCTATAGCAGATATTAATACTGTAATCCTAGCAGATTCCCTAAGTGGCCTATAGGCAAGTCTTTCTAAGACTACCCCAAAGAATCCTGTAAAAAGGGCTGATAATATAAATACTATATACCAAGGTATTGGCGTATAGGTAATTCCGTAATAAGTCATATATGCTCCTAGCATAAAAATATCTCCATGAGCAAAGTTAATCAACCTAAGAATTCCATAAACCATTGTATATCCAATAGCAATAAGGGCATAAAGACTACCTAAAGAAATCCCATTAGCCAACTGCTGCATAAAATCCGGTAAACTCAAAAATTGTATAGTCAAAATAATACCCCCTACGGGCGACCAAAGGTCGCCCCTACAATTGTGCATTGTGAATTGTGCATTGTGAATTGTTTCTACGGTTCTACAGTAGTTAAGTATATAAACTTGCCATCCTTAACTTGGTTAATTATTGCTGATTTAACTGCGTCTCCATTTTCATCTA
>CAZAGS010000152.1:0-3887 GCA_964484955.1 uncultured Tissierellaceae bacterium | reverse complement strand
CAATTCTATCTTCTAATTCTTCAATTACCTCTCTACCATCTTTAAATGCTTTTACCAGTAAATATTGATCTGTTCCACAATCAATTTCTCTAACTATTACGTCTTGACTTACGTCTACCAGTCTTCTAGTTAAATATCCTGAGTCAGCAGTTCTTAAAGCAGTATCTGCTAATCCCTTCCTTGAACCGTGAGTAGACATAAAGAATTCTAGTACTGAAAGTCCTTCTCTAAAGTTAGCCTTTATTGGAACTTCTATAGTTTTACCAGAAGCATTATTCATAAGACCCCTCATACCAGCTAACTGTCTTATTTGGTTTTTACTACCTCTAGCACCTGATAGAGCCATTATATAAATATTATTCATTGGATCTAAGCCATCCATCAGAGTATCAGTTACATCATCTGTGGCCTTATTCCATATTTCAATTACTCTTTCATATCTTTCATCATCTGAGATAAGACCCCTTCTATAGGATTTCTCAAATTTATCTACTTCTAATTCAGCCTTCTCTATTAGGTCATATTTTGATTGAGGAATAATTATATCCTGCATTGAAACGGAGATTGATCCAATTGTTGAGTAATGGAATCCCATTTCTTTAATATTATCTAGTAAAGTAGCTGTAATACTATTTCCATGTTTTCTAAAACACTTTTCAATTAGTATACCTAAAAACTTTTTATCCACAACTCTATCTATTTCTAGTGCATATGGATGTTTTGCTCTATCCACAAAACCTAAGTCTTGAGGGATATTTTCATTTAATATAAATCTACCTACAGTACTTTCAACAAGCTGGCCTTTATCATCTAGACCATGTCTAAGTCTTACTTTAACTTTTGCATGAATCCCAACTTCTTTATTAAAATAAGCTAAGAACATTTCATCAAAGTCTTTAAAGATCTTTCCTTCCCCTTTTTCATTTTCTCTTTCAAGGGTTAGGTAGTAACAACCTAAAACCATATCTTGTGTTGGTGTTGTTATAGGTTTTCCATCTTTTGGAGCCAATATATTATTTGTTGATAACATTAATAATCTAGCTTCTGCTTGAGCTTCTGTAGATAAAGGAACGTGAACTGCCATTTGGTCACCATCAAAGTCTGCATTGTATGCTGTACATACTAGGGGGTGAAGTTTTATAGCCTTTCCTTCTACAAGTACAGGCTCAAATGCTTGAATACCTAATCTATGAAGGGTAGGAGCTCTGTTTAGAAGTACAGGGTGGTCTTTTATAACTGCATCTAAGACATCCCAAACTTCAGGCATTACTCTCTCAATCATTCTCTTAGCTGATTTTATATTGTGTGAAAAACCTTCATCTACTAACTTCTTCATTACAAATGGTTTAAATAGTTCTAAAGCCATCTTTTTAGGAAGTCCACATTGGTAAAGCTTTAACTCTGGCCCAACTACAATTACAGATCTACCAGAATAGTCTACCCTCTTACCTAGAAGGTTTTGTCTAAATCTACCTTGCTTTCCTTTTAACATATCAGATAGAGATTTAAGTGGCCTGTTTCCAGGACCTGTAACCGGTCTTCCACGTCTACCATTGTCAATCAAGGCATCTACAGCTTCTTGGAGCATTCTCTTTTCATTTCTTACAATAATATCCGGGGCTCCAAGATCTAATAATCTTTTTAATCTATTATTTCTATTTATTACTCTTCTATAAAGGTCATTTAAATCAGATGTTGCAAACCTACCTCCATCTAATTGAACCATGGGTCTTAGATCTGGCGGAATAACAGGTATAGCATCAATAATCATCCATTCAGGCTCATTTCCAGATTTTATAAAGGCTTCAACTACTTCAAGTCTTCTTGTAATTCTGATTTTCTTTTGGCCAGTAGAATCTTTTAACTGGGAACGTAATTCCCTAGATTCTTTTTCTAAATCTATATTGGAAAGAAGAGCCTTTACAGCCTCTGCTCCCATCATAGCTTTAAACTTATTACGGTATTGATCATAGTAATCTCTATATTCACTTTCTGTTAGGAGTTGCTTGTCATAAAGAGATGTGTCTCCTGCATCTATAACTACATAGGATGCAAAATAAAGGATCTTCTCCAAGGCCCTGGGACTCATATCTAATATAAGCCCCATTCGGCTTGGTATACCTTTGAAATACCAAATATGAGAAACTGGAGCAGCAAGTTCTATATGCCCCAATCTTTCTCTTCTAACTTTAGACTTGGTAACTTCAACACCACATCTATCACATACAACACCTTTATATCTTACTCTTTTGTATTTACCACAATGGCACTCCCAATCCTTGGTAGGTCCGAATATTTTTTCACAAAAGAGACCTTCCTTTTCAGGCTTTAATGTTCTGTAATTTATGGTTTCAGGTTTTTTTACTTCCCCCTTAGACCATTGTCTAATTTTTTCTGGCGAAGCTAGGCTAATTTTAATCGAATCAAATTCATTTTCAAACAAGGAGCGTTCTCTCCTTTCTTTTATTAGTTAATAGATTATATATCGTCATCGTCATCTTCGTCTTCTTCATCATCAGACTCTATTTCATCATCTTCATTCTCTTCCAATATAAAGCCAGAAGGCAACGCTCCGCCTATTCTAGTTATACCAGAAGGTGCTCTTACTATTTCATCATTTATTAAAATCTTGTCATCCGCATATTCTTCACCGATTACTTCTAAATCAGTTAAATCATATTCTACGGATTCCTTTAATTCTATTTCTTCTTTTTCAGAACCTAATATTTTAATATCAAGTGCTAAACTTTGTAATTCTTTAATTAATACTTTGAAAGATTCTGGGATTCCTGGCTCAGGAATATTTTCACCTTTTACTATGGCCTCGTAAGTTTTTACCCTACCTACAATATCATCAGATTTAACAGTTAATATCTCCTGTAGTGTATGGGATGCCCCGTAAGCCTCTAGTGCCCAAACCTCCATCTCTCCAAATCTTTGTCCACCAAATTGCGCTTTACCCCCAAGTGGTTGTTGTGTTACTAGGGAATAAGGCCCAGTTGACCTGGCATGAATCTTATCATCTACTAAGTGATGTAGTTTTAATATATACATATATCCAACTGTAACAGGATTGTTAAAGTACTCTCCCGTTCTTCCATCTCTTAATTGAAGCTTACCGTCATCTGGATAACCGGCCTCTCTTAAAGCTTCTAGAATGTCTTCTTCATTTGCTCCATCAAAGACTGGCGTAGCAACATGCCAACCCAATTTCTTAGCAGCAAGTCCTAAATGGACTTCTAGAACTTGACCCAAGTTCATCCTTGAAGGAACTCCTAAAGGATTTAATACTATTTGTATAGGTGTACCGTCTGGTAAATATGGCATATCCTCTTCAGGAAGAATCCTTGAGATTACCCCTTTATTTCCATGACGACCACACATCTTATCTCCTACATTAATCTTTCTTTTAGTTGCTACATATACTCTAACCTTTTGATTTACTCCTGGGGGAAGCTCATCTCCATTTTCTCTGGAATATTCTTTAACATCTAAGATTATTCCGGTTTCACCATGGGGAACTCTTAATGAAGTATCCCTAACTTCTCTGGCTTTCTCACCGAAAATAGCTCTAAGCAATCTTTCCTCGGCTGTTAGTTCAGTCTCACCTTTAGGTGTCACTTTACCAACAAGTATATCCCCTGCTTTTACTTCAGCACCTATACGTATAATTCCTCTTACGTCAAGCTCTTTCAGCATATCTTCTCCTACATTTGGGATATCTCGGGTTATTTCTTCAGGTCCAAGTTTAGTATCTCTTGCTTCTGATTCATATTCTTCAATATGAACGGATGTAAGAGTATCATCTATAACCAGTTCTTCAGAGATTAAAATAGCATCTTCAAAGTTATAACCTTCCCAAGTCATAAAGGCTATTAATAAGTTTT
>CAZAGS010000151.1:0-3907 GCA_964484955.1 uncultured Tissierellaceae bacterium | reverse complement strand
ATCCTTTTTAAATTTTTTCTATAATTCCCCACACATTGGGTATAATACACATAATAAACAAGAAAAGGATGAGATACTATGAATAGGTTAGCAAATGAAAAATCTCCATACCTAAAACAACATGAAAGTAATCCAGTAAATTGGTTTCCATGGGGTGAGGAAGCATTAAATATAGCTAAAGAGGAGAACAAGCCCCTATTTATTAGTATAGGTTATTCAACTTGCCATTGGTGCCATGTGAGAAACTTACCCGTTGTCTAAGCCTTGACGTTACAAGGTCTTGTTTTTTTTATAGACTTAAATTTCAGAATTCAACTAATCAAGTAGTTATAATTTAAAGTGATTGTAGATATTGTTCTAAGGCTGATTATGTTATAATACTATTAGAATAATAAAAAAAGGAAATATCTATTAAAAATATAGGTAAAAATTAACCATATGTTTAGTGGAGGTGACTCAATTGAATAATCAAGAAAAGTACGATTATTGGGAAGATGTAGCGGAATATGATTTGGGAACAGCTGAAGCGATGTTGTTTTCTGGTAGATATTTATATGTTGTTTTTATGTGTCAACAAGCTGTCGAGAAACTGGTAAAAGGGCTATTTGTGTTTCATAAAGGAGAAGAACCACCTAGGGTTCATAACATATGGATTGTTTTTGATAGAATTTATAATATGGATGATTTTGCAGAAGATGAAAAAGAAATTATTGAAAAACATCTTTCTTTCTTTGATGAGTTGTTAGCATACTATATCTCAGAAAGATATCCTTCTTATAAAGAAAAGTTATCAGAATCTATAACCAAAGAAAAGGCTAGTGAAGTCTTAATAAAAACTAAGGAGGTGTTTTCATGGTTAAAATCCCTGAAAACATTAGAAATATAGTTGAAGACTATCTGAAAGATTTAAGCTCAGAAATTCAAATAGATAAAGCTGTTTTATTTGGTTCATATGCTAAAGGTAATTATGATCTAGATAGTGATATTGATTTAGCTATATTTTCTGACTCATTTAAAGATATGGATCGTATAGAAAGTATTAAATATTTATTGAAAAGGGCTAGGAAATATAGAGGTACGGATTTACAGCCAATTTCCTTTACCATACAAGACTATGAAGAAAAATTAGGAATCGTAGAAGAAGTATTAAACACAGGAATAGAAGTATTTATTAGTTAAGAACAGGCAAATATAGAGTGAAATATAAACAGTTAAAGAAAATATAATGATAATTGATAGAAATAAACTACCAAATTCCCTTAAAGACTTTGTATATGTTAAAGTAGCTACTTCTAATTCTAATGCAGTGGAGTCAGCAATTTATCGTGAAATAAATAGTTCTTGGACAAATGGAGGAAGGAAGGAGCCAATAGATCAGGGGGAAATTGCGCGGTGGCATGGAAACCACCCCCTAGTACCATAACAAATATTAAATATGGAAAGAGTATATATTATAACTCATAATATATACTCTTTTTAATTATTTTCTATAATTCCTCACACATTGGATATAATACACATAATAAACCAAAAAGGATGAGATATCCGTGCACCGGGTGCGCCGGGGACGGTTCTTTTTGCACTATATATGGTATTAAAAAGAGGAAATGATAGGTTATGGAAGAATAAGGTGTAATAAAATATCCCTAATGATATATTAGTTATTAAGTACAGTGAACTATCATATTAAAAGAATAGTTTAGGGGATGAATGGTATGGATAATATTGAAAGATGTAAGAATATATTGATAGGATATGAGAATATAATTTTTGCTTATATCTTTGGCTCTTATGTCCAAGGTAAGATAAGACCAGACAGTGATATAGATATTGCAATATATTTGGAAAAAAGGTTAGATGAAGGAACATGCCTTGAAATCAAAATGGATATAACACAAGCCTGTAAAAGAGAAATTGTTTTAATTATTTTAAATGATGCTACCCCTTTACTAAAATATGAAATTAATATAAATAATATATTGTTGTTTACATGAGATAAAGCTGTAGAAACTAACTATAAGGTAAAGACTCTGTTTGAATATTATGATGTAGAAAGATATTTAGACTTATCTTATGATAGAACTATAGATAGATTTAAAGTAGAGATAATTTTATTTTCATCTTATTTGACAAAGCTTAAAAACAATAGAAGGGGGTATACTTAAATGAATGAAGTAGACGCATATATTAAGGGATTCCCTGTCGAAGTACAGGAACGATTAATCGCAATCAGAAATGTTATCCTTGAACTAGCACCACAGGCAACTGAGCGAATTTGCATGAGAATGCATACATACGATTTGAATGGAAAATGGTTGGTTCATTTTGCTGGATTTGGAAAACATATTGGTTTCTATCCTCAACCTGAAGGCATAATAGCTTTCAAAGAAAAACTAACCGACTATAAAACCTCGAAAGGAACAGTGCAATTTCCATTGGGTAAACCATTGCCATTGGATTTGATTCGTGAAATTGTCGGGTTCAGGGTAGATGGGCAATCAAAATAAAATATTCAAAGGAGTTAATAGGAGTGTGGATTTACAACCTATTTTTTTACAAAACAAGATTACGAAGAGAAAATAGGAATAGTAGAGGAAGTATTGAAAATAGGAATTGGATTATCTATAAATTAATAGAGCATTAGACCATAAATCTTAAGAATAGGTTTATGGTCTTTTTATTTATTGCTCTTAACATTCACCGTATCGGTAGATATAATGGCCAATAATCATATAAATGGTTAGTGGCACTATGTTAAATTAATTTGAGAAAATTTCTCAATTCTATTATAACGACAGATATAAGTTGTGGGAGGTTGGATCCTAATATATAATTGAAATAGTATAAGTTATTAGTTGTTTGCTAATAATTTAAATATTTATTAAGTTTACTGGGGGCTAGTGAAAATGGTAGATAAAGAGGTTGTTAAAGATTTAGTATTAGCATTACTTTATATTACCTCATGGGAGGAAGAAGGATATAATGGAACATATCATAGAAGTTGGAAAGGATACCCCTTTGATTTATTAGATGAATTAAATGATGAAGATTTAATAATGGGAGGGCATAGAGCTAAATCAGTATATTTAAGTGACGAGGCAGTAAAAAGAGCAATTAAAATAATAAATAAATATAATTTGGGAAAGGGTGACTTAAATGCCAAAAAAGAAAAGAGGTAAAAATAAAGATTTTAGTACTGAAATCCGGACAGAAGAAGAGCATGATGCATATATGACTGGTATTTATGGATTTGAATATTTAGCTGGTTATACAGACTCTGGACTGCCTTATGGAATTCCAATAAAACAGGAAGAAATGAATGAGCAAACTTATGATTATGATGATGATGATGATGAAATCCCTTTTTAGGGAAAAAGAATAGGAGTGTATGGAAGATGAATCTTAATAACATTGAAGAATATGTAGATGATATCATCGTAGGTAGAGGTTATTCCTATTATATATCAGAAACTATAATAAACGTTAATGATGATGAAGAAGGAGAATATATTTTAAACGTTGAGGGCTCTAAAATATATAAAGTAATGGTAAAAATCAATGAAAATGGAGAAATAAAAGAATCAAGTTGTGACTGTCCATTTAATTTTGGACCTATATGTAAGCACGAAGTAGCAGCGTATTATCACTTAAGAGATTTAAGAAAAAGTCCTATTATTAAAGGGAAAACAAGAAAATTGAACTTCCAAGAATTATTGAAGGAAATTCATAGAGAAGAATTAATTAAGATAATTATTCAAATAACGGATAATAATGAAAACTTAAAACAAAATATAATATATAAGTATTCTAATTTCGATGATACAGATGAAGTTATCAAGTTTAAAAGTCTATTAAACTCATTAGTTAATGAACACATTGGTCGCGATTTTTATATCCATTATAATAG
>CAZAGS010000150.1:0-3934 GCA_964484955.1 uncultured Tissierellaceae bacterium | reverse complement strand
ACTTACTACTCCGCCGTTTTTGTTGAATGGGAATTCTTGTAGGACTTGTTTATCTATGCTGCCATTTTTAACTATATAATCTACTATACTGTTTACAAAGTCTATTTGGTCTGAGTTTAGGTTTTCATGGTTTAAGAATCGTGAGAACTCTTTTTCAGCAGCTGCTCTTTCCATACCAGTAATACTTGCTACTAATTTTAAAAGTGGTTGTTGTCCATAGGCTAAGATATATTCTTCTTTATTGCCTATTTCTTCCCATAAGATCTTTTCAAAATGCTGGATATCACTGCTAGTTAATTCTTCATTATTCTTTAACTTATATACTGGTAGATGGTCAGCAAATTCTTTTAAGTAATGCTCTACTCTCTTTTTATAGTTTCCTAAATCAGTTACATTATAAATTGCTTCCCCGTCTCTAATACCTACAATCTCATCTTTAAAGTCAGTATAATAGATTTCTCTATCCTTACTGTCTATGAGCTTTATTAAATCCCTTAAGGCCTGTCTTACATATTCATAATCAAATATATCTGCCTCTTCCCAGAATTCTTGTGTTTGTATTTTTTCTATTATTTCTTTATTCTGTTTAACTTGTGCAATACTACCTTTATATTCTAATTTCTCAGCTGTACTTACTACTCGAGATTTTGGTCTGTTCATAGGTCTTTTATCTAAATATGCAAATTGAATTGTATACATTAAGTAGTCAAATCTCTTAGCTAATTCATCTTCATCTAAAGATATTATTAGAGGTGAGATTTCATCTTTTAAATTAGATACATCTTTTTCACTTAAGCTATAGAAAGCTTCTTTAGTTGAATAACTATCTATTGTATGGATTCTCATATTTGCATTAAATCTGTCCCTATTTATATTAGAAATATCTTCTAATATATCCTCTATTAGACTCTTTCTATATTCTATTAGATCCGCTTCTTGATAGTCTAAATGCTCTAATGACTTTATAATATCTATTTTAATATTAAATATATTTTCAGTTAAGGACCTTAAAATATTTCCTTCTATTCCTTTTTTATTTATCTCAAAGAACTCAAAGTTTTTATAGTAATCAAATATGATAAATCTATCTTTATCAATCCCTGGTCCAAATAAATCTTTGCAAAGTCTAGTTCCTCTACCTATCATTTGCCAAAACTTGGCCTTGGATCTTACTTTCTTAAAAAACACTAAATTAACTAATTCAGGTACATCTATACCGGTATCTAGCATATCTACTGAAACTGCTATTTGTGGGTTTGAATCTTTATCTTTGAAGTTATCTATTACATTATCTACATAATTAATCTTATGGTAAATTGCTTGTATAAAATGGCCTTTATATTCTGGATATAATGCATCAAATCTCTCAACTATGAAATCTGCATGATTTTGATTAGCTGCAAATATAATAGTTTTGCCTATTTTATCTCCACCTTGAACTTTGATTCCCTTTTCCATAAGTTCTTGTATAACAATGTCCACAGTGTCTTTATTAAACAAACTTCTATTTAATTCTTCACTAGATATATCTTCAAAATCATCAAAGGTCATTTCAAATTGTTCTTTTTCATCATCAGACAATTGATTGTATCTGATACCATCTTCCATAAGTTTAAGATTATAAATTTGAGGTTGTCCATAATCTACTAAGTATTCTTCCTCTATAGCCTTTTCTAACTCATAGGCAAATGTAGGGTTATTATCCTCTAACTCAAATATACGATAAGTATTTCTATCAATTTCATCTACAGGGGTTGCTGTAAGCCCTAATAAATTAGCATCAAAATAGTCAAAAATATCAGCATATTTCTTATATATACTTCTATGACTTTCATCTATAATAATTAAGTCAAAATGACCATTAGTAAACATCCTTTTACCTTCTTCATTTCTAACCTGATCAATAGCATTCATCATAGTTGGATAAGTAGAAAATATCATTCTGCTATTTACATCATCTTTTGTATTTAGTAAGTTACAAAGGGATAATGAAGGTAAATGTTCATTAAAACTTTGTTTAGCCTGTTTAACTAGGGCTGTTCTATCTGCTAAAAACAATATGTTTTTAGCCCAATTTCTTCTAGTAAGTATATCTACCAATGAAACTGCTGTCCTAGTCTTTCCACTTCCAGTAGCCATAACTAACAATGCTTTTCTATGTCCTTGTTCATAAGCTTCCAAGACTCTAGTTATAGCTTGCTTTTGATAGGGCCTATTAGTTATTTCATCTTTAATATCAGGGTCCTTTAAGGATTGTTTGTTTTTCTTTTTGAAATTTAAAGATTCTAGATCCTTTTTGCTATAAATACCTTTAATCTTTCTTTCAGGATAAGATAAGTCATCCCAAATATAATAATCTATTCCATTAGTATAAAATATGACCGGTCTTACACCAGTTTCTATTTCTAAGGCTTCTGCATACATTTTAGCCTGTACTTTTCCAAGTCTAGGGCTAACACTAGTTCTCTTAGCTTCAACCACTGCCAATGGATTACCATCATCACCATATAGAACATAGTCTACAAAACCTACTCCAGATGAATTGTCCATATGATTTACTTCTACTTCTTCCAAACAATCTGAACCCATTCTCCAACCATTAAGTTCTAGATTAAGGTCTATATATCTTTTTCTAGTTTCAAATTCTGATATTTCATCTATTCTATAATTTCTATTCTTTTGATTATCTTTTCTGGTAGCTTCATTTTCTTTTCTAAGCCTTTTATTCTCTTCCACTACTTCTTCTAGCTTTCTATCTTTTTGACTTAGGACTTCAAATAATTCTTCCTTTTCTTGAACAGTCTTTTTTAATCTATCATTGTCACCTAATAAAGATTCATTAAATTCTACTTCCTGAAAATCTACAGAATAACAATAATCTATCCAAGAAGTAAAGTTAAATAGATTTCTCAGGCTTAAAACTGCTTCTTCTTTTCGGACTGCCATAGATGTATGTACAGCCTTATTCCCTAAATTATGTATATAGGAAAGTAAGTCTACCATTTCTGGGTCTACTAATGACTTAAATTGGTAGTTATATATTAGGGAAGCAAGATTATCTTGATAGGGAACTTTTAACTCCCCATCATTTGCATAAACCCATTTAACTGCCAGTTCTAGTGCCCTTCTTGCAAATGTAGCAGTAGCTGAATAAGACACATTCATAAGTCTTTCTGCCTCAATACAGGCATCTACAAAACTATCATACTTATTTTCTTTTTTTAGATATTCAAAATTAGAAACCACAGTTTCACCTCCTGATTAAAATAACTCTCCTTTAAAAGCTCTTTGCATAAGATTATTGTAATTATCTTCTAGTAATTTTAGTGATTGTTGAAGTAAGGATTTTTGTTTTTCTATTAATTCTACTTTTTCTGCGAATTGGTTTTGTAGTTGGATTGGGGGGAGAATAATATTCATTTCTTTGATTTGTTTAAATTCAATATTATCTGCAGTCACTGATCTCACTTTTGATAATATAAATCTTTGAGCTAACATCCAGAAGTATAGGAAAAAATATTTATCTACCTTATTCCTATCTATTAAAAATGCTTTCATATCTTGATTAATCGTAACTTCAACACTATTCAAAGCGATAGGTAAATACCTTTTCAATATCCCACTACGTATAACCATTAATAATGATCCTGCTCGAATCAACTTAGCAGAACTATTTTGTATGGCAAGATCATTTATATGATCCTTGCTATCAACAATATTTAGCGTCTTCATATCTTTGGGCGTAACCCAAGGTATTTTCCCTTCATAATATTCTGGCTTACTTTTCGATGGAGTACCTCCACCTACAATTTTTTCACAAACTTCTTCAACATTGCAAGTCTGCCATCCCATATCATTTATAACTGGATCACCAAACATATCATAAAAAGTAGATTCTATTAAATCATGTAATAACTTAATCTGCTCTTTTCTA
>CAZAGS010000149.1:0-3954 GCA_964484955.1 uncultured Tissierellaceae bacterium | reverse complement strand
AGGATGCCTCAATCAATGATGAAATTGACAAACTTCGACATTCAGCTACTGCAGCCTTGTTTGAAAGACGAGATGTTATAATAGTAGCATCAGTATCATGTATTTATGGATTGGGAGACCCTATAGATTATGAAAATTTAGTAGTTTCCTTAAGACCAGGTATGATTAAGGATAGAAATGAAGTAATGCGTAAATTAATTGATATACAATATATGAGAAATGATATAAATTTTGAAAGAGGTACCTTTAGAGTTAGAGGAGATATATTAGAAATATTTCCTGCTGCATCTAGTGAGAATACTGTAAGGATAGAATTCTTTGGGGATGAAATCGATAGAATCGTTGAAGTGAACTATCTAACAGGAGAAGTTATTGGCCTTAGAAATCATGTCTCCATATTCCCAGCTTCTCACTTCGCTACAACTGAAGATAAAGTACAAAGAGCAATAGAAACTATTGAAGAAGAACTAGAGGAAAGACTTGCAGTATTGAAGGATCAAGAAAAACTTGTTGAAGCTCAAAGATTAGAGCAAAGAACTAGATATGATCTAGAGATGCTAAGCGAAATGGGATTTTGCCAGGGTATAGAAAACTATTCCAGACATTTAAGTAATAGGCCCCCAGGAAGTAGACCTTTCACTTTAATAGATTATTTTCCAGAAGACTTTTTAATAATAATTGATGAGTCTCATGTAAGCTTGCCACAAATAAGGGGTATGTATGAAGGTGATAAGTCTCGTAAAACAAATTTAGTAGACTATGGATTTAGATTGCCATCAGCACTAGACAATAGGCCACTAAAGTTTGCTGAGTTTGAATCTATGGTGAACCAAATTCTATATGTATCAGCAACTCCAGGGCCCTATGAAGCTGCTCATGGCCAAAATACAGTAGAGCAAATAATTAGACCAACAGGGTTATTAGATCCTCTTATCTCTGTAAGACCAACGGAACATCAAATAGATGATTTAGTAAATGAAATAAGAAAAGTTACAGAAAGAAATGAAAGAGTATTAGTTACAACTCTAACTAAAAGAATGGCAGAAGATTTAACAAAGTATTTTAAAGAAATAGGAATAAAAGTTAATTATCTTCATTCAGATGTATTGACCATAGAAAGAATGGAGATTATTAGAGATTTAAGATTAGGAAAATATGATGTCCTTGTAGGTATAAACTTATTAAGAGAAGGATTAGATTTACCAGAAGTATCCCTTGTAGCAATATTAGATGCGGATAAAGAAGGATTTTTACGTTCTGAAACTTCACTGATACAAACCACTGGTAGAGCTGCTAGAAATGTAGATGGTAAAGTTATTATGTACGGTGATAAGATAACTAATTCTATGGAAAGAGCTATATCTGAGACTAATAGAAGAAGAGCGATTCAAGCTAAGTATAATGAAGATAATAATATTACTCCAACCACAATAATTAAAGGAGTTAGAAATATAATTGAAGCTACTATGGTAGCAGAAGGTGAAGTGGATTATTCAGATAAATTTAGTCCAGACGAAATAGAGTCTATGATAATTGGACTAGAAGGAGCAATGCTAATTGCAGCTGAAGAGTTAAACTTTGAAAAGGCTGCAGAATTAAGAGATAAGATTAAAGAAATGAAGAAGATGCTAAAATAGAGGTGGGAAAACTTGCAAAATGATAAAATAATAATACGTGGAGCTAAGGAAAATAATTTAAAGAATATTAGCCTTGAACTACCACGAAATAAATTTATAGTCTTTACAGGATTAAGTGGGTCAGGAAAATCTTCCTTGGCCTTTGATACTATATATGCAGAAGGTCAGAGGAGATATGTAGAATCACTGTCTAGCTATGCTAGACAGTTTTTAGGTCAAATGGATAAACCAGATGTTGAGTATATAGAGGGACTTTCACCTTCAATATCTATTGACCAAAAAACAACCAGCAAAAACCCTAGATCTACAGTAGGAACCGTTACAGAAATATATGATTATTTAAGACTTCTTTATGCCAGAATAGGTACACCTTATTGTCCTAAATGTGGCAAAGAAATAACTAGTCAAACCGTAGACCAAATGGTAGATAGTATAATGGAATTAGAAGATAGGACTAGATTACAGGTCTTAGCACCTGTTATTAGAGGGAAAAAAGGGGAGCATATTAAAGTACTTGAAAATATAAAAAAAGAGGGTTTTATTAGAGTAATAGTAGATGGAGAACCCTATGAGATCTCTGACGAAATAAAATTAGAAAAGAACAAAGCTCATACTATAGAAGTAGTAGTTGATAGAATTGCTATTAAAGAAGGTGTAGAGGGCAGACTGGCTGAATCTTTAGAAATGGCTCTAAGAATGGCTGAAGGTTTAGTTTTAATAGATGTAATTGGCAAGGAGAAACTTACTTTCAGTCAAAAACTTTCTTGTGTGGATTGTAATATATCTATGGAAGAATTGACCCCTAGAATGTTTTCATTTAATAGTCCTTTTGGTATGTGTCCAACCTGTAATGGACTAGGTTTTTCAAAGGTCATAGACCCAGATCTAATAATACCAAATAAAGACTTGAGTATGGATAAGGGTGGGATAGCCCCTTATAGTAATACAAATGAATCTAGCTACTATTTTCAAATATTTAAAACTTTAGCAGAAGATCATGATTTTAAAACAAGCCAGCCATTAAGCCAAGCTCCTAAGAAGCTAATAAAAGAATTATTATATGGAACAAAAAGAGTAATTTCATTTTCATTTGATAGCCATTTCGATGGGGCTAGAACTTATAATGGAACATTTGAAGGAATTATCCCAAACTTGGAAAGAAGATATCATGCAACAAATTCTGACTATATGAGAGATAGAATAGATGGATTTATGACAGAAGATCCTTGTCCTACTTGTAAAGGAAAAAGATTAAAGGATGAAGTTCTTTCTGTTAAAGTAAATGGCTTAAATATAGTTGAAGCTACAGATCTATCAATTGTTAAATCAATAGAATTCTTTTCTAATCTGGTCCTAACAGAGAAACAAGAAATAATAGGGCATCAAGTATTAAAAGAAATAAATGAAAGATTAAACTTTCTAAAAAATGTAGGGCTTGACTATCTAACCCTATCTAGAACGGCAGGTACGCTTTCAGGAGGGGAATCTCAAAGAATCAGATTGGCTACTCAAATAGGTTCTAGTCTTGTAGGAGTTGTATACGTATTAGATGAGCCTAGTATAGGTCTGCATCAAAGAGATAATAATAAATTGCTAAAAACTTTAAGAGATTTAACTGACTTAGGCAATACATTAATAGTAGTAGAACATGATGAAGATACAATGTATATGGCTGATCATATAGTTGATATAGGACCAGGAGCAGGCATTCACGGAGGTTATATAGTAGGTGAGGGTAGTGTAGAAGATATAAAAAATAATCCTAATTCCATAACAGGAAAATACCTATCCCATGAACTAGTAATTGAAACTCCTAAAACTAGGAGAGAGCCAAATGGTAAATGGATAGAAATAATTGGAGCAGAAGAAAATAATTTAAAAAACATAGATGTTAACATACCATTAGGTCTATTTACTTGTATAACAGGGGTATCAGGCTCCGGTAAATCATCTATGACTAATGAAATTTTATATAAGGCTATAGCTCAAAAGGTTAATCGTGCAAAGATAAAACCAGGAAAATATAAAGATATAAGAGGGCTAGAGAACTTAGATAAAGTTATAGTAATAGACCAATCTCCAATAGGTAGAACACCAAGGTCTAACCCGGCTACTTATACTGGCATGTTTGATGGTATAAGAGATGTATTTGCTATGACCAATGAAGCAAAAATGAGAGGCTATAAAAAAGGAAGATTTAGTTTTAATGTAAAAGGTGGAAGATGTGAAGCCTGTAAAGGAGATGGAATCCTTAAAGTAGAGATGCACTTTTTACCAGATGTCTATGTACCTTGTGAAGTTTGTAAGGGTAAAAGAT
>CAZAGS010000148.1:0-3968 GCA_964484955.1 uncultured Tissierellaceae bacterium | reverse complement strand
CAAATAATTCCATTTATTGTATAAGGCATATTTGGTAAAAATGAAGCTAGGATCAGTAAAGCTATCATAGCTAGTATTAAATATGTTGGGAAATAGTCTTTTACCACAATCTTACCCATTGGTGATATTGGTTGCTTTTCTTTTCTAAACACATATAACAAAACTACAGTGGAAGCCAAGGCACCCAGTTGTACAACCCAAAAGAGCCCTATCCTTCCTTTGAAAAAGAAAAAATCTAAAAAGTTAAGGTCTGCATAGCCACCTAAAAGTATAGATGTAGTATCCCCTACCAAAGTTGCAGCTCCTTGTAAGTTTGAGGAAACGGCAATAGCAATTATGGCTGGTACAGGTGAGATTTTTAATCTTTTGGCTATGGTTAAGGCTATAGGAGCAACTATTAAAACAGTTGCCACATTGTCTATAAAGGCAGAAATAACCCCAGCAAATAGTGCTAGGAATATAACTGCCCATTTCACATTAGGTGTTTTGTCAATAATAAGGTCCGCCAGTAATTCTGGCATCTTAGATTCAATAAATAAGTGGACAATTCCCATGGTACCAGCAATCATTAGTATAACATTCCAATCCACAGCCTTTATTACTTGTTCTAATGGTAATATACCTATGGCCACAAATAAAGCACCAGAAGCCAAAGCTATATAAGCCCTAATCTTAGGAAATACAAGTAATAGTCCATAAGTTAATATAAATATTGATATTGCTAGAGTCTTCATATATTACTCCTTTTCTTTTGTTTTAAATACTATTTTTTACATACCCTCATAAAATAGTTAAATACTTCTATAAAGTTATTATCCTCATCTATCATTGCTTCCGGATGAAATTGAACTCCTAGAACCCATTTATCATTTGTGGATTCTATGGATTCAACTATTCCATCTTTAGCTCTTGAAGTAATTTTTAAATCTGCTGCCAAGTCCTTTATACTTTGATGATGTTGAGAATTTACTATTAAGCTTTCTTCTTTAAATATATCATATAAAATACTATCCGCTACTATATCAATGGTATGATAACCTTGTTGAACATTATAACCACATAAATGCCCTAAGGAATTAGGTCGCTGAGCATTTATATCTTGATATAGTGTGCCTCCAAGTACAATATTTATTAATTGCAGGCCCCTACAAATGCCTAAAATTGGTATACCCCTTTCATATGCTCTTTTGAATAATTCTATTTCCATCCTATCCCTAGTAATGCATATATAGTCTACTTCTTTAATAGGTTCTTCATGGAAGAACAATGAAGATACATCTTCTCCACCAGTAAATATTATTCCATCTACTATATCTAAATATGAATCTATATCATCTATCCCCTTAATTACTGGTATAATTAAAGGAACTCCTCCACCCTTTGCTACAGCCTCCACATAAGTATTATTTAATCTAATCATCTTTCGATTTACTAAATGTTCATATTGACTAGTTAGTCCTATTATTGGTTTCAAAAATAATCCCCCTTGCATAAATATTTCTTATAGTTTTACTTATATCCTATGATAATTCCCTAAAATATGACCATAAAACTTTTATTATATTGTTTTAACCTAAAAGTTCTTTAATAGTCTTATAAGTAATATTAGGTATATTTTCAAAACTATATTTCATATGAACTCGTTCAGTAATTTTATGGCCATCCTTGCCATAGGTTCCAATATTAACAACTGGTACATTAATTTCTAGTATATCCTCTACTGGATGACTATATTTACTAGCCCAGGCAGGCATATTATGCTCTAAAGATCTTAGTCCACTTCTATCATCTGAAAGAGACATAAAACTAGAGTCAGAAATATAAGGATAAAACATCTTTTTTACAATAGGCTTGTCAGAATAATCTTGTACAAACTCTATTGCCTTGGTCACACTATCTATTAAATCTCTTTCGCCTACAGTTTTTCCTGTAGTGTCAATACTAGCATAATACAAGGAAGAAAAATATATTATTATTGCAGGTGACTTATCTACTGACCACTTAGTCCAGGACTCATCGATTAATTTCATAGAAAATTCACGAAGGTCCATAGATGGGTTTTGTTCATGTAAATCCATAGCAAAGTTTCGTATATAAACCCTATATCTATCTCCATGAATTGTGGCTAATTCATTGTAAAAGTCTTCCCAGCTATATACTCTAGTTTCCCAAGGAAGCTTTGTATATATATGGCCAGCTTTTTCGCAATAAGTCTTATATGATTTATTAGTAAATTCAACTACATTATCAAAGGATAGTCTTGCAACTTGCTCCATCTTATCCATTACGTCTTTAGGACTCATAGTAAGAGTAAAATAATTATAATAGCTATATGCAGCAAGAGGAGTTTGAACAGTATATCCTTCTTTTAAGTCTGCTTGTTTTAATGAAATAGGTGGCACTGTAACTTCACCATGTGATTCATCACAAAGGTCTGTGTTTAGTTCAATATTTCTAGTAAGCTCTGCAACCAATAAATTTGGATCCAATCCACCATAGGCTTGTCCTACATGGGTTTCCTTGCCAGTTACATAAAAAGAAGGAAGCAATTTACCAATTGTACCAAAGTATATATACCTATTCTCATCTTCTTCATGATAAGGCGTTGAATAATCTGCATTAATAGCAGCTATATATTCTAAATTGTATTTCTGCTTCCAATCTTTAAGGACTTTTAATGCAGATATAATACCATGTGAATTGTCTTCTTCATCAGCCTCTGCTATGGCTATTAAGTTCCCATCTAGCTCTTGTGGATGCTGTGAGAAGTATTTTATAAGGTACATTTGGCCTGCAAGCCCTGCCTTCATATCCAGAGCCCCACGGCCAAACATATAGTCCCCAGAATCAATATCTTGATTAACTTCATCACTAAGATTTAATTTCCTAAGCAGTTTAGGCAATACATCAGGATTAAATGCACTTTCTTTATTATCACCAAAATCTTCAACACCTACAGTATCTAAATGGCCCATTAGTATAATGGTTTTATTAGAATTACCTTTGCTTCCCTTTACCATAGCTATTGTATTGTATCTTTCTATTTCATCATCAATAGTTTCTTGCAGTAGTAAATGGTCTGGATTTTCTTTAAAATAATCTAATTGACTATAGGAATTATAAATCCACTGTGCACATTGGGCTTCTCCACTGGTCTTAACCACACTAGGTATCTTTACCAATTTTTTAGTTAATTGTTTTACCTCTTCATAGCATTCTAAATACATTCTTATCTCCTCCCTTAGGGACAAAGGGACAGGTCATTTGTCCCTTTATTCTAGTATTTTTAAAAACTTGGGATAACTTCTATACCTATATAATACCATAATTTACAATTTGAACAGCTACTTTTAAAATTATATTATTTCATATTAATCAAATAATCTATAATTGCTTTTGTAATTTGTTCTACTATTTGGTTTTGGTGGTCTTCTTCTAATAGAAGTCTTCTATCATGTTCATTAGAAATAAAACCCATTTCAATAATAATTCCTGGTCTTGTAGAGTATTTTAATATATAGTAGTCACCTGGTGTTGCAACATGTTGTACATTAATCCCTAGGTTTTTGTATGTTACAATATCATTTAAATATTCTTGCATATGTTCAGCTAGATACTTTTCACCTTCACTATTCACATCATAAAAAACTATAGGACCTGATTTTTTTACATTTTTAATATGATTTACATGAATTGAAATAAATAGATCTGCTTTACTTTCATCAATTATCTTTACCCTTGCTTTTAAATCTTCACGATGTCGACTTCCATTACCTATAATATGGTCATCAAGGGACTCATCAATTTCTCGGGTCATTATAACTGTTGCCCCTTTCTTTGATAATAAATCCTTAAGTTTCAAACTCACTGATAGATTAATATCCTTTTCAAGAATACCAGCTATATTGGTACCCCCATCTATTCCTCCATGTCCAGGGTCTATTACTATAATTTTATTATCTAATGGG
>CAZAGS010000147.1:0-3987 GCA_964484955.1 uncultured Tissierellaceae bacterium | reverse complement strand
TGGAAGCAAAAAGATATGGAGTAAATGTAGTAGGTAGTGAAGTTATAGGAACAGTACCTATGAAATCATTACTAGATGCAGCAGAGTATTATCTGCAAATAGAAAACTTTTCTATTGAGCAAATTTTAGAAAAGAAATTATTAGACGAAAAATAAAAACAATTGAATCTATACATTTTTTAGACTGGCTTTTATAGCCAGTCTAAAATTGAATTCCAATATAGTTCCTTTGCAGCTTTGGAAAAACTTTTATGTTTAACTACTGATAAAAAACTTTCTAATTGATTAAATTCCAAAATACCACCATCCTTTGTAAGAGACTTTAATTGCGGGCAATAGTGTCAATGCACTTTAAGGTAAATCTTATTTCTTCTAAAGTTGTAAAATGGCTTAAAGAAAATCTTACAGTGCCTTGAGGGAAAGTGCCTAGAGTTTTATGGGCAGAAGGGGCACAATGCATTCCACTTCTAGTCATAATATTATATTCTTTACTAAGTTCATAAGCAACAAGACCATTATCATTGTTAGTAAAATCTATTGATACAACTGCAGTCCTACCATTAGATGTTTTTTTGCCTACAAGTCTTATATTTTGTATTCCAGATAAACCTTCTAAAAATTCATCTAGAAGTTGAATTTCATTTTCTCTGATATTATTTAATCCATAATCTAATAAATATTTTAATGAGGTATGTAAGCCGTAGATGCCAGGAATATTTAGAGTGCCTGACTCAAATTTGTCTGGCATATAATCAGGTTGCACTTCTAAATCTGATAAACTTCCGGTACCACCTTCTATAAAAGTAGTCATTTCCTTAACCATTTTATCATTAACAATAAAGCCTCCCATTCCTTGAGGGCCTAATAAACTTTTATGACCGGTAAAAGCTATGGCATCTGCATTTAAATCAATAAAATTAATATCCAAAAATCCAGCTGTTTGTGCACTATCTATTATGAAGAAAAGATTATTATCCTTGCATATTTGACCTACTTTTTCAAGATCTAAAATAGTACCACATACATTGGAAGCGTGAGTCATTATTATGGCTTTAGTATTTGGTCGGATAGACTCAATTAAGTTTTCAACATTTAATTCTCCTAATATATTACACTCACATTTAGTATATTCGATTTTCTCGTGAAGAGAATTTAAAGGTCTCATAACTGCATTATGTTCCATAGATGAAACAATAACATGATCCCCTTCTTTTAAGAGGGTCTTTATTAGTATATTCATACTTTCCGTTATATTTTTTGTAAATATAACATTTTCAGGTTTATTAAAATTAAATAGCTGGCATACAAGTTCACGAGTTTCATAAACTATGTTCTCAGCTTTATAGGACATATTATAAGCCCCACGGCCTACATTAGTTCCTATATTTAAAATGTAGTCGGACATGCTTTCTGCTACTCCTGGTGCTTTTGGATATGATGTAGCTCCATTATCTAAATATATATATTGCATAAGAGTGCCCCCTTTCTATTATTGCAGGAATCAGATTGACAAGTATATAACTATTATATGGCCTAAAAATATATTCTGCAATAACTATTGATTTAATTAATTAGATACTCTTTAACTATTAGTATTAGCTATTTTACTTTTTAATTTTGGATTGTTAAACTATAAACAAATAGATACTATAGGGGGTATAATTATGAGAGACAAACGAAAAATAATTTTAGCAGGGGGGATAATAGGAATAATATCAGTAGTCTTAGTATATTTTGGGAACCCACCAAATATGGGCTTTTGTAATGCTTGTTTTATTAGGGATATTGCAGGTAGTCTAGGTTTTCATAGGGCTGAAGTTGTACAGTATATTAGGCCAGAAATTATAGGCCTTGTAATAGGTGCTTTTTTAATTGCATTGAAGAACAAAGAATTTGAATCAAGAGGTGGTTCTGCACCTTTTATAAGATTTATTTTAGGAATTATGGTAATGATAGGAGCCTTAATTTTCTTAGGGTGTCCATTTAGAATGGTACTAAGGCTTGCAGGTGGAGATTTAAATGCTATATTTGGAATAGTTGGTTTTGTGGTTGGAATAGTTATTGGAGTTCAATTTTTAAATAAAGGATTTAACTTGAAAAGAAATTATAAAATGCCTAAAATTGAAGGATACATATTTCCAGCTGTAAATGTAGGTTTATTGGTATTACTTGTTGCAGCACCTAGCTTCTTATTTTTTAGTGAAAAGGGACCAGGTTCAATGACTGCGCCTATACTTATATCCCTTGCAGCAGGTCTTATAGTAGGAATATTAGCACAAAGAAGTAGATTTTGTATGGTTGGTGGAGCTAGAGACCTTATACTTTTTAAAGATAACTATCTTTTAGTTGGCTTTATCTCAATATTAGTATTAAGTTTTGTTACTAATTTGGCATTTGGATATTTTAATCTTGGATTTGCAGACCAACCTGTAGCCCATACTGATTGGCTATGGAATTTCCTTGGTATGATAGTAGTAGGCTGGGGCTCAGTTTTATTAGGGGGATGTCCACTAAGACAACTTATTTTATCGGGAGAAGGTAATACGGATTCTGCTATTACATGTATGGGTTTATTAGTTGGAGCTGCTATATGTCATAACTTTGGATTGGCTTCAAGTGCAGCAGGTCCAACCTTCAATGGGAAGATTGCTGCAGTCATATGCTTTGTATTTTTGGGGATTGTTTCATATTTTAATTCAGATAGCCTATTAGAAAAGTGATTATTAATACGAGGAGATGATATTATGAATAAAGTAGATACCTGCGGATTGAGTTGCCCTCAACCAGTATTGATGACTAAAAAGGCATTAGATAAGTCACCAGAGGGAGCAGATATTATAGTGGATAGTAATGTAGCTCGAGAAAATGTTGAAAAATTTTTAAGAAATTCAGGATATGCTGTATCAATTACTGAAGAGGGTGAAACATTTCTATTAGAGGCAAGAAAATAATGGAATACATTGTTTTATTTTTTACCCATTCGGGTGCTATTAAATTTCAAAGGAAATGTCACAAGAATAATATTCCTTGTGAGCTAATGCCTGTACCAAGAAATTTGAGTTCTAATTGTAGTATTAGTGCTAAAGTTGAAATTGAAAATAAAATAGAAGTTTGGATTGATGATGAAATAGAAAAGATATTTTTGATTCAAAATAATGATAATATACTTGTGTATGAATCTGAATAAAAAAGGAATTGGATAGACTTTACAGACCAATATTAGTATAGCTTATATTTATACTGATATTGGCTTGTATAAGTTATATCTATTGTTTATTTTTTACAAAGGATGATAGAATTATATTTGATTGTAAAAAAACAGAAATTTATTAGGAGGATTAAGAATGGATATTAAAAATAGCGTTGATTTAATAGAATCATATCTAGATTTAGACCGTAAACCGGTAGGAATCAAATTTTTCTTTGACAAGGATGAGTTCGAGAATTTTGAAATTCCTCAAAGAGATCGTAAAGTTACATATTGCAACTCAGTACAACTTGCAAGTAAAGGTAGTTCTATGAAACTTACTAAAGAAAACCAAGGATGCCCTAATGGAGCAATGGCTCTAAAAATGAAAGAAGTGCCTGAACCAATGGCAAATGGAAAAGGAAGATTCAGCAAAAATATTTATAAGGATGTAGAAACATCTAAAAGTATTAGTGATGATATGCTGTTCTTAGAAGAAGAACCTGTTGGTATAGCAGTTATGCCTCTTGAAAACTATAAAGAAGATCCAGATGTTGTAGTTGTGGTTAGCAAATCCTATAATATTATGAGAATGATACAAGGGCATGGTTATTTTAATGGTTACACAAATAACTTAAAAACTGTTGGGCTACAAGCAGTTTGTCATGATTTAACAACCTATCCTTATAACACTAAAGATATTAATATCACTTTATTATGTCCAGGAACTCGTTTAGTTGCGGACTGGCAAGTAGATGAAATAGGAATTGGTATTCCTTTTGAAAAATGGAATGAAGTTGT
>CAZAGS010000146.1:0-3997 GCA_964484955.1 uncultured Tissierellaceae bacterium | reverse complement strand
AGCAAACAAGAGGTTTAAATCACTATTCACTATTCACCATTCACTATTCACTAATTATTTTAAAAAAAGGGGAGGCAATATCATGCGTCATTACAATGAAATAAAACCATGGGCAAATGTTACTGAAGAAGAATGGAACGACTGGAAATGGCAAGTGCGAAATAGAATCAACGATGTTGAAGTTTTAAAGCAAGTTATAGACATGACAGAACAAGAAGAACAAGATGTTGGAGAAGTACTTAAGAAGTTTAGAGTAGGAATCACTCCTTATTATGCATCTTTAATGGACCCAACAGACCATAAGTGTCCAGTAAGATTGCAAGCAGTACCTACAATAATGGAAACATATGAAAAAGAATCAGATATGGAAGACCCATTAGATGAAGATGTAGACTCACCAGTAGAAGGATTAACACATAGATATCCAGATAGAGTTTTATTTTTAATCACTGACCAATGTTCTATGTATTGTAGACATTGTACTAGAAGAAGATTTGCAGGACAATTAGATAAAGGCGTTCCAATGGATAAAATTGATGCAGCTATAGAATATATTAAGAATACACCACAAATAAGAGACGTACTCTTATCAGGTGGAGATGCCTTATTAGTAAGTGATGAAAGATTAGAATATATTATAAAAGCCTTAAGAGAAATACCTCATGTAGAAATAATTAGAATAGGAAGCCGTGCGCCAGTAGTACTTCCACAAAGAATAACAGATGATTTAGTAAATATGTTAAAGAAATACCATCCTGTATGGTTAAATACACATTTCAATCATCCAAAAGAGTTAACACCAGAAGCTAGAGAAGCTTGTAGAAAACTAGCAGATGCTGGGGTTCCATTAGGAAATCAATCAGTTTTACTAAGAGGGGTAAACGATTGCACTCACATAATGAAAGACTTAGTACATGGATTAGTTAAAATGAGAGTAAGACCTTACTATATTTACCAATGTGACCTTTCCAAGGGAATTGAACACTTTAGAACTAAAGTTTCTAAAGGAATTGAAATTATAGAAGCCCTAAGAGGCCATACATCAGGCTATGCAGTACCAACATTTGTAGTAGATGCTCCAGGTGGTGGAGGCAAGATTCCAGTAATGCCACAATACCTAATCTCCTCATCACCAACAAAGGTGGTATTAAGAAACTATGAAGGTATAATAACCACATATGTAGAGCCACAAATAATTGAAGAAGCATGTACTTGTGACTACTGCACAGGCAAAAAAGACCCTCTAATATCAGGAGTAGCAGAACTCCTAAGAGGCCCAGAAGTTAAAAACCTAGAGCCAAATCATCTTGAGAGAAGAGAAAGAAGCGAGAAGTATAATAAATAGTTAATAGCTAATGAGAGGAGTTTTTACCATGAACCTACTAAATTTAATCAAAGAAGACTACAAGATAATAAGCATCGTAGGTATGGCAAAAAACTCTGGTAAAACTGTGACCTTAAATCACTTACTATTAGAGGCCATGGAAGAAGATATACCTCTTGGTATAACCTCTTTAGGTCGTGATGGGGAATCGGTGGATTTGGTTACTGAAACGGAGAAACCTAGAATATTTGCTACAGAAGGAACTATTATAGCTACATCCACCAGCCTATTATCCTTAGGTGATGCTAATGTTGAAATAATTAAGGTGACGGACTATAGAACACCCTTGGGTAATGTTGTTTTAGGCAGAGTACGGTCATCTGGTTATATTCAACTGGCTGGCCCACAGTCTCTAAATGAGATCAAGCAAGTTGCAGAGGAAATGCTAGAACTAGGAGCAAAATTTGTAATAATAGATGGTGCATTGGATAGGAGGAGCTCGGCTGCTCCTTCTATAGCTGATGCTACTATATTAGCTACAGGTGCAGTCCTATCTAGAGATATAAATCGTGCTATAGAGGAAACACTTCATATTGTAAATACATTTAGTCTTCCTCAAGTTGAAGACAAAGCCATTAGGGAAATAATGAATGACTTAATGAATCGAGATGAAATAGGGGTAATTGATAGTAATTTAAATGTAAATATTATACCAATTAAGACTGCTTTAGGTGGTGGCCAAATGATTGGACAATCATTAAAAGAGGATTCTAAATACATATTTATACCTGGTTCACTTGTTAATAGTACCTTAGAAGAGTTGATTAACTCTACTAGGAAATATAAAAATGTAAAAATAGTAATCCCCGATGGCACTAAAATATTCATAAGACCTAAAGAATGGTTAAAATTCATGAGATTTGGTGTAAGAGTAATGGTTTTAAACCCCATAAACCTAATAGCCATAACACTTAACCCATATGCAGCAGCAGGTTATTATTATGAACCCTTTAATTACTTAGAAACAATGCAATCTTATATAAATACTATTCCAGTAATGGATCTTATGTTAGGTGGTGAATAAATGGTATTTATGGATAAGAATACTATGGAAGCCTTAGATTTTCAATATGTATTAAATAGGATAGAAATATTAACACCCTATGGTAAAATGTATAAAAATAGAATGAAAGCCTATAATATTGGAGATGAAGAGGCACTTAAAGCCAGTTTAAATATATTGGAATCATATATTCCATATGTAAGAAATTTAGAAATAAGACGAGAATTTAATAACATCTTAGGGCATATAAAAGACCTTAGGAACTCTATGAAAAGAGCAATGGAAGGTTTTATCCTAACAGAAGTAGAATTATTTGAGATAAAAGGCCTTCTATTTTTAATTAGAGATATTGATAATTTATTTATTAAACACAATATAATAAGCTTTCCAGATACTAAAATTAGTCCGATTAAATCATTAGAAAAGCTATTAGACCCAGAAGGAACAGGAATTTCTAGTTTTTATATCTATGATGAATATTCAGAAAGATTAAAAGATATAAGAGAAAAGAAAAGACAAACAGACAAAGAAATAAAACTATCTTATAAAGCTATAAAAGAAACTATAAGCAATGAACTAAAACTTAACTTAAGACCAGATAATACTGTTGTAATTTCAAAGGATAATGTGGATTTAATAAAGAAATTAGAAGCTGGAAAGCATTTAACCTATGTATCCGAGACCTATTTGAATATTAAATTTGGAATAAAGCCAACTGAAAGGATAACACATTTAGAAAGACAACTTGTTCTCTTAAAGGATCAAGAAGAAAGAGAAGAAATCAATCTAAGGGAAATGTTATCAAAGGAAATTGGTAAAAGAAGACGAGAAATATATGTTAATATGGCCAATATAGGAAAGTTAGACCTTATTCTAGCCAAGGCAAAATATGCAATAGATATAAATGGAGTAAAACCTGAAATAATAGATGAACATACTATTACTATAGATGAAGGAATTCATCCAAAGGTAAGTGACTTCTTAAAAGGAAGAAACTTGGATTTTACACCTATATCTGTAACCTTAAAACAAGGAGTCTCATGTATTACTGGTGCAAATATGGGTGGTAAAACAATTAGTTTAAAACTAATAGGATTACTATCTGCTATGGCTCAATATGGCCTATTTGTTCCAGCAAAAAGGATGACATTAGGACTAAACTCTTATATAAAATCCTCCATAGGAGATATGCAATCAACAGATAGCGGTTTATCAACCTTTGGTGGAGAAATAAAGGTAGTGGAAGAAGCCATAAAAAGAGCTGATGAAAAAGGATTAATCCTAATAGATGAATTAGCTAGAGGAACAAACCCGGTGGAAGGCTATGCCATTTCAAAAGCTATAGTAATCTACTTAATGAACAAAAACTCCATAACACTTCTAACCACTCATTATGATAATGTAGCAGATATGGAAGATGTACAACACTTACAAGTTGTAGGCCTATCAGAAATAGATTTCAATAGCTTAAAAGAAAAGATAAACCCAGAAGAGGGAATGGACATAATCAATAAATACATGGACTACAGATTAAGACCAGTAGACCAAAACAAAACAATCCCAAAAGACGCTATTAACATAGCCAAGTTAATGGGACTAAATGAAGAAAT
>CAZAGS010000145.1:0-4014 GCA_964484955.1 uncultured Tissierellaceae bacterium | reverse complement strand
AGACCGTAGTCATTGTTAGTAATAGTAACCATACAATTAAATCTTTTCTTTTCATATTAATCCTCCATCTTTCCTTTAGCATGAAATAATTATCTTACAAAGCCGTTTATATTTCAATATAAATATTAAAACTAGTCCACCTATAGACTAGTTTTTCTATTATCATATGGATTTATTCCACTACTCTATTCTTAACTGGCTTGTATAGTTCTTCTTTAGGTATTTCTGGTTTCATTTTGTGTATATAATCTAAAGCTACTATTCCACCATGATCCATTCCTTGACATCCTGCCAACATAATTATATCATTTTTCTCCACCTTATTTAATGCATATATAATAGCATCCTCTAATCTATCATACATATGAACAAGAATACCTGTATCTTTCATTACCTCATTAAATACATCTTCTTCTTCTTTAGTAACTAAATCTTTGCTGGTTACACTTCCAACACTTTTTGTAGCTATAATTTCATCTATTTTTAAGCGGTCCTTCCATGCTACTACTGTTTCTGCATTTTCTCTATTTACTGTTAGTCCCCTACTTCCTCGAATTGCATAAACCAAATGTAATTTATTGTATTCCATATGCTTTAGGGTTTCTAATGTTACATTTATATTTCCCCTGTTGGCAAAGTGATCATCTATTATTACAAAATCATTTTCATATATATATTGGAAACGTCTTTCTACTCCATTGAAATATAATAGTGCATCTTGAATTACTTTTGGAGCTATTCCATCAGTTATTGCAATTGCTATAGCTGCCATTGCATTAGCTGCTGAGTGGTAACCAGGAACTCCCAGTACTATGTCAAATTCACTCTTTTCTATATTCTTGCCAAAGGCTTCATATGGCTTGTTTATTACTACTGTAAATTTGGCCCTACCTTTTGCCAATTCTAGATTTTTGGCATAGAAATGTCCCATTTCTTGTTCTAATGAATAGGTAATTACTTTTGCTTGAGTCTGGTCTACTAAGGACATAGAATATTCATCATCTAAGTTTAATATTGCAAAACTATCCCCTTTAGCATTTTTAATCAGGCTAGACTTAGCTTGCCAATATTTTTCGAAAGTACCGTGTTGGTCTATATGCTCTCTAGAAAAATTATTAAAACTTACAATATCAAAGTCTACATTTTTTACCCTGGATAATTCCAAGGCTGATGAAGATACTTCCATGGCTACTTTTTCAACATTTTCTTGTCTCATCTTATTTAGTAACTTCTGAAGATCTAAACTTTCTGGAGTTGTTAAAACTGCTGGAATAAAATCATCACCAATCTTATTAATAACACTGCCTATAAGACCAGATTTAAATCCAGCTGTTTCCATTATTTGATTTAACATATAAGTGGTAGTTGTTTTTCCGTTTGTGGCAGTTACACCTATCATTCTTAAATCTTTAGATGGATGATTATAAAACTTATCACTTAATATAGCCAAGGCATCTCTAGTATTTGCAACTTTATATTGGGCAATTTCAACATCTTCAACAAACTCCTCTACAATTGCCGCAATAGCTCCAAGGGAATATGCATCTGAAATATATTTATGGCCATCAGTAATATATCCTTTTATAGCAACATAAATATTTCCTTTTTCCACATGCATAGAATGATTTGCTATTCCCGTTACTTTCTCATAAGCTATTGGATTTCTAACTTCTATAACTTCTAATTCATTTAATAATTCTTGTAATTTCAAACTTACCCTCCTAGCGCGTAACCTTCTTTACTGCTTTCTTCATTAGTATACCCATATAATTAAATCCTGGCTTTGGATCCTCAAAAGACCAAATGGCAGGAGCCTTCTTCTTGAATAAGGATTTAAAAACATATCCTGGTGTCAATTGTTTAGATTTAATATAATCCCTTATAGCTAATAGGTCTTCATGTAAGTATCTAAAGACATAGCCCGTATCTTCTTTTATAGCTTTTGGCTCTAATGGCCTGCCTATCATATCCATATAAGTAATATACGGAAAGTTTAGGCCAGCTTTGTTTAGCAATATATTTAAATTGGTTGTTCTAGCATTTATCTCTATTAAATAATATTCACCTGTTTCACTATCTTTTTTAAACTCTATTTCTCCAAAACCCTTATACTTAATGGCTTTAAAAAATGGTGCACCAATTTCATATAGTTCTGGAACGTGTTTTTGCTCTGTATAGACTGAAGCTCCAAAATTTATAGGGTACTGTCTATGTTTCTGACATGTGAGCCAATGGGTAACATTACTGTTTTGGTCCATATATGCATCAAAAGTATACATATGATCATCAAAACCTGGTATTATTCTTTGGACAATAACGTCCAAATTTTCCTCTTTGCACAGTTTCAATGCAGCATCTAACTCTTCTACATTTTTGCACATAAATATCTTTTTCCTAAATACAGCTACGAATGCGGGACTATCAGTAGGTTTCACTATACAAGGATATTTTATGTTCTTTTCAATCTTTTCATAAAAATTGTCTTCATTTAATCTTACTGTTTCAGGTACTAATACCCCATATTTCATAGCCATACCATGTAATATTTCTTTATCCATTACATCTGACCATAATCCTTGGTCTGTCATAGGCATTAAATAATATTGTTTTAATTCTATTAAGTGGTCATCTATAAATTCTACATATGGATCTGCACCTGGATATAGGACTGGCTTTTTATCTTGTTTCTTGCCATAATCAATTAAAAATTCTAAAAATGCCTGAGAGTCCTTTTTATAATGTGGTCCTATTAAATGTTCTTTAACGTATTTTGATTTTGCACCATATGTGTCTTTTTCATCATAATCCACAGCCACAGTATAAATTCCGTTTACTCCTAATGATCTTATAATAGAAAGTCCGATATAATAATTTGTTCCTAATACTACAGCCTTATTTTCCATGGTTGTTCCCCCAATCTAATAAAAGTCTAATTAAAATATTATATCCCAATTTCCTAATTTTATCAATTAGTGAAATTGGGATGCTTATCTCCATCATTCAATACCATAATCTCTTGTATAAATACAAAGAGCCCTAAGATTAAAAATATATCTCCAATTGATAGTATTTTAGGTAATGGATATGGTCTAGCTATTAAGATTATGTCTGCTAAATATACAAGTTTTGTATCACTTGTTACAGCTATGTGCTTTATATCAAATTCACTAGTCGGCAATTCCATAGTTGTTCTTGAATTAATTCCTTTAAATCCTGTAATGGATACTGGCATTTTCCCAGCATTAGCTGTAATAACTAAAAAGTTTAACAAAACTCCAATTAAAAATAATTTCATAGATTTTCTTTTAATATTCATCATTATACAATGGAGTATTAATATATAAGACAATATATGTATGTATTTAAAGTATTGACCTAATAGGGGCCCTGCCCATTGGGGGTTCCATTTCTTTAATATGCTTAAGCTAAATTGAATAGCCCCTGCTATTAAAATCAAATACCATTGGTGAATTTCTAAATTTTCTATATTTGAAAACTTTCCCTTTCTGAATTTAGCTAAAATTAAAGAGAATAACATAGGTTCTATAAACATTGTATTTCTCCTTTTTAATTACTCATAAAAGTTACAAATTTTTTCGCTAAAACAGGATGAAATTGTGTTCCTGCATTTTTACTTATTTCATTTAAGGCTTCTTCTTGAGTAAGTGCTCTACGATAAGGCCTGTCCGAAGTCATTGCATCATAAGCATCAGCTATGGCAAGTATGCAAGCTTCTATAGGTATTTCATCTCCAACAAGTCCTTCTGGATAACCACCGCCGTCATATCTTTCATGGTGGTATTTAACCATTTTTGTAACCTTTTTAAGAAAGTCTACATTACTTATAATTTCAGCACCGATAGAAGGATGTTGCATTATTAGTTCGTATTCTTCCTGGCTTAGTTTGGACGCTTTATTTAATATACTATCATCTATGCCTAGTTTCCCAATATCATGTAAAACTGCTGCAGTTTTTATATCTTGCACTGTATTAAATGGCAATCCATGAAATTC
>CAZAGS010000144.1:0-4017 GCA_964484955.1 uncultured Tissierellaceae bacterium | reverse complement strand
TTTGGGGTCAGTGAAAGAGATAGTGTACAAACAGATAGGGAAGATACCTATCAGAAAGTTGCATCAGCTAATATTGTAGAAAAAGACCCTTCAATGTCTACAGGAGATAATATGGGTATTATGGATGAGGAAGATAGCGTTGAAGAAATCGAAAACATATCACAGGAATATTATGATAATACTTTAAAATAAAAAGTAGTCGTAAAATCAATGGATTTTACGACTAAAATTATTTTAACTGATTTTTAACTATTACAAGTCTAATATCTTCATAAGAGATATCTTCAGGCAAGAGTTCTTTAATAGCTTTTAGTTTTTCTAAACCTGCTTCATTTATTGCAGATAATATTTTATTCTCTTTTATAGGATCATCTATAAATCTAGACCAGTCTACAATTTGACCATTCTTATCACATTGAGATAAATGTTCGATTATGGTATTTATAGTATATTTTCTCTGCTCTGAGATTTCACTTAGAGACAGATTGTCTAAATAAAGCTTATAGGTATCATTATACCTTTCTAATAAACTTTCATTTCTACTATGACGAATCTTTGTAATTTGAATAGGATCAATTTCATTATTAGTAGAATACTCACCTATAATTTGTAAAAAACTATCCCCATAGCTTTCAAACTTTTTTAATCCAACACCTTTAATATTTAATAATTGACTTTTATTTAGTGGAAAGAAGCTTGCCATTTCCTTTAGTGTAGCATCATGGAATATCATAAAGGGTGCAAGTCCTTTTTCTTTAGATATGGTATATCTCAACTCCCTTAACTTCCCATATAGTT
Organism: uncultured Tissierellaceae bacterium; assembly: GCA_964484955.1. Taxonomy (GTDB): domain Bacteria; phylum Bacillota; class Clostridia; order Tissierellales; family Tissierellaceae; genus CAYZDC01. Next base: position 3,219 of record CAZAGS010000144.1, on the reverse strand, counting down.
CATCATTAAAATTATCTGAGATTATTTCTTTAGCTTTAGGGGATGTTTTAGTCTCAACTAAATGTTTTTTATGATAAACTTTTACTTCACCCCTTAGGATTTCACCACTCTTTGCACATAATTTAAGTACTGGGAATTTGTCAGCTGTTATATAGATATAATCCCTAGATACTAAAGTCATTATTATTTCCCTTAAGCTATCTTCAGTATATTCTCTCATAATTCCATAGGTTGAAATTTTATCTAGTCCATAGTCTAATATTTTTCTATTTCGCGAACCCCTTAGTGTTTGAATTATTGTAGTTGACCCATATCTTTCATCTGCCCTATATATACAAGATAATATTTTCTGAGCCTCTATTGTAATATCTACCATTTCAGATTTATCTAAGCAGTTTTCACAATTATCACAGTTTTCATTTTTTACTGTTTCACCAAAATAAGTTAAGATACTATTTCTTAAACATTCATTAGTATGGCAATAATCAATTAAATATTGAAGGTTTTCGTAAAGTAAAGTTTCTCTTTCCTCCGACATTGAATTATATTGTATCAAGAGCTTTTGCTTGACAATATCAGAAGGAGAGTAGAGTAAGATGCAGTCACTTGCTTGACCATCACGCCCAGCCCTACCTGACTCTTGAGAATAAGCTTCCATATTTTGAGGCATATTATAATGAATTACAAACCTAACATCTGGCTTGTCTATTCCCATTCCAAAGGCATTTGTAGCTACAATTATTTGTACTTTATTATATATAAAATCATCTTGATGTTTTTGACGTTGATCGCTATCCATGCCACCATGATAGGCTACTGCAGAAAAGCCTGCCCTTTGGAGTTTTTCTGTTAAGGATTCTACAGTTTTTCTTGTAGCGCAATATATAATTCCGGACTTCTCTATAGCATTAATTTTTAAATAATCTATTACATAGGATAGCTTATCGCTTACTTTAGTTACACTATAGAATAAATTTGGTCTATCAAATCCAATTAATGACTCTACGGGATTTCTAAGTCCAATCAATTCTTTAATCTCTGCAACTATTTCCTTAGTTGCAGTTGCAGTATAAGCTGCAACTATTGGTCTTTTTGGAATAGAACTAATAAACTTTGGAATCTCTACATAAGAAGGTCTAAAGTCATGACCCCATTGGCTAATACAATGGGCCTCATCTATTGCCACCATGGATATATTTATATCTCTAACTAAGTTAATGAAAGAAAATGCGTTTAGACGTTCTGGGGCTACATATATTATTTTATATTTACCTTCTCTAATTTCTCCTAACCTGTATGATAGTTCGGAATCACTTAGTGTACTATTAATGAAGGTCCCAGGAATACCAACTTCATTCAGTGAATCTACTTGATCTTTCATCAAGGAGATAAGTGGCGAAACCACAATAGTTATTCCTTCAAGTAAAACTGCGGGCAACTGATAGCAAAGAGACTTCCCACCACCGGTAGGCATTATTCCCAAAACATCTTTGCTGTCCAATACAGCATTTACTAATTTTTCTTGTCCTATTTTAAATTTATCATATCCAAAATAAGTTTTTAATGCATTATAAATATCTATAATTATCACTTCCTTGTTACTTATATTATACCTGATTATATTTATATTTCCATTTCTATTGACTTATCTACTATGATTTCATCCTTATTTACAATAGAATCATATACTAATATTTCTACACCATTTTCACTAGCTAATTTTAAAGCATCTGAAAAAATCTTATCCATTTCATAATTTGGCCTAAAGGAGCTTGGACCTTTCATTTGAAATAGGAAAAATATAATTCCTCTATAACCCTGTTTTACGACCTCCATCATTTCTAATATATGTTTAGCTCCTCTTTCCGTAGGGGCATCTGGAAACATAGCTATATTATTATCTTCTAGAGTTACCCCTTTTACTTCAATAAAACCTTTATCAGTTTCCGATTCAAAATAAATATCAAATCTGGAGTTACCAAAGGTTACTTCTCTTTTAATATGACTTAAGTTTTCAAGACCTGCTATTCTATTTTCATTAATAGCTTCGAACACAGCTGCATTAGGAATTTGAGAATCCATATTAACTAGCATATTATCTTTCCATACAGCTATTAGAGAATACTTAGTTTTTCTATTTAGATTATGGCTACAATCTTCTAAGATTACTTTAGCGTTTGCTATTAACAATTCCCTACACCTTCCTGTATTTCTAACATGGACAATTTCTTCTACTCCATTTATTAAAACATGGGCTATAAATCGATTCGGTCTTTTAAGAAATATAGCTTCTATTACTTTTTTGTATTTCATATATTTATTCTCCTTAATTTTGTGGTAGTATTATATACATGTACTATTATATCATGATTTAAAATAATTAAAGGAATTTGGAACTATATGTAGAATAGTAACATTGGGTATTATATTAAATTGTGAAAAAAAGGGGGAGTTTTGGTGGAAAGATTAAATGAATTAGCGGTCAAGTTGGATGAAATGGGGACAAATATAAGCAAATTGATGTGGGTTCAATATACAGTTGGTTATGACTTTGGTATAGACAAAGCCTATGAAGAGTTAAACCAATTTCTACAGGATAAAAATAATTATAATTTAGTAATGGAATACAGGGATAGAGATTTAAATTCTAAAGACAAAAGACGGGTGGAAATAGCCTATAATCAAATTAAATCTTATCATTTAAGTGATGAATTAAATGAATTGAATATGAAAATTCAAAAGAAGACCAATGAGTTATCTATGATACTTAATACTTTTAGATTTAAGTTAGATGGTAAAGAAGTTTCAAGTGTTGACTTAGGGCAAATATTAGCAAATGAAGACAATAGAGAGCTTAGAAAAAGTGCCTACTTTGCAAGAAACCAAATCAATCAGCCCCTAATTGATGGTGGCTTTATTGACTTAATCAATATGAGAAAAGAATATGCAAAGCTCTATGGGGATGTGGATTTCGTAGACCATAGTTTAAAACAAAATGAATTATCTACATCCATATTTGAATCATGGAGTAAGGAAGTAAAATCTAGACAAGGCAAGATAAAGGAGAAAAGAGCAGAATATGCTAAGAAGTTTTTAAATGATGATGTAATGATGCCATGGGATGGAGCCTATATAGCGGGTAAAATTGCACCGGCTCAAAATACTACTGTGGATATGTCCAATTATTATGAAACACTAAGAAAATTCTTTTTGAATTTT